>NZ_JAGWDA010000013.1:0-125831 GCF_020657875.1 Clostridioides sp. ZZV14-6150
TAGCTTAGGCAAGGCGAGGTTCAGTGAAGAAGGAAAAATCTCGATATGGATATATTTGACCATATTTTGAGTAGCAGAAATATTAATGAAGAAAATACTCTATAGTATTACAATACTATTTCAAATTGCTTTTCTAATAGGATGTAAGGTCTTTGAAAAATATGCAAATACAAGAATGGGAATGCACAGGTGGGTCACATACACTAACAGAAACTTTGAAAGAGATTATCCTATTGAATCACTTAAAATAGCTCTAATAGGTATTCTTATCGCTTTTACTATAATTGCAATTATATTGCTAATTCAAAACACCATTTTAAAAAAGAACTATAATTTATTTGGTAAATTAATGGGGCTTTTGACAATAATAATCAACACTCTTTTATTAAAGTTTATATTAACAAATACACAATATACTAATAGTTCCTACTTTTTTTTAATAATGATGCTTAGTATGGTATCTATTTTGCAAATCATCAAGTTGATTGTGTATACTAGAATGATTAAAAATTAGATATATCAAAGCTATATATATCTAAACTAGATATTAAAAGCTATATATTAGAAACTAGATATTAGAAACTGAATATTAAAAACTAGATATTAAAAAATTTATTTTATAAATATCTAACTCAATTCATAAAATAAAAGCTGGACTAATAATATAAAATCATTAGTCCAGCTTTTATTTTACGTACTTTTTTATGTTGACGTACTTTTATTAAAAACTAAATTTAATTTTTAAATGTAACCAAAATGCACTAATTAAATAATGGCCAGTTATTCAACAATATCACTACTTCTTAACTATAAGTAGTGCCAATGCATTTATAAAAAATAATACTGCTGTTATTTTTGTAACTCTAGCAAGAAATGCTTGTTTTCCTTTTGGTTTAAAGTAAGCTTGACTTCCTTCTCCACCAAACTCTGAAGGTAAAGCATT
The DNA here is from genome assembly GCF_020657875.1 of Clostridioides sp. ZZV14-6150. Taxonomy (NCBI): domain Bacteria; kingdom Bacillati; phylum Bacillota; class Clostridia; order Peptostreptococcales; family Peptostreptococcaceae; genus Clostridioides; species Clostridioides sp. ZZV14-6150. The sequence continues at coordinate 944 of NZ_JAGWDA010000013.1, forward strand.
CTTAGAATCTTGAGGCATTATGCTAATTACTAGTAAAATCCCTAGTACTACTTGCACACCCATTAAAATGTTGCTCATTCTTGCCCCTCCTATCTTTTTATTACTTAAATTTCATTACTCTTTAGTGTATCACAATAATATAGTCATTTCAAGACTATTATGCTATAAATCACAAACAAAACTGGTATCAAACTGCTAGAAGATTTTACTGTATTTTTACATAGGAAAATTAATAAATTTTAGAAAGAAAAATATTTAAATCAAAATATATCTATAGTTTTGAATTATAGCAATTATTTCAAAGCTTTTATTTATTTTCTTCATAATAACTTAAATACAAAAAGGGATAAGTGCCTTGAAAAATCAATTAACACTCATCCCTTTTATTTCTTATAAGATAAACTTAAAATCTTTTATACTATCTTTTTAATCTTTAAAGACTATTTTTTTAAGTTATAGAAAGATTTTAATCCACAGTATCTAGCTTGTTCTCCAACCATTTCTTCTATTCTTAATAATTGGTTGTATTTAGCAACTCTATCAGTTCTTGATGGAGCACCAGTTTTTATTTGTCCAGCATTTACTGCAACAGCTAAATCTGCTATAGTAGAATCTTCAGTTTCTCCTGATCTATGAGATATAACAGCAGTGTATCCTGCTCTCTTAGCCATTTCTATTGCATCTAGAGTTTCAGTTATTGTACCTATTTGGTTAACTTTAACTAATATAGAGTTAGCTACTCCATTTTCAATTCCTTTTTCTAATCTTTCTGTATTAGTAACAAATAAGTCATCTCCAACTAATTGTAATTTGTTTCCTAATTTTTCAGTTAATAATTTCCATCCATCCCAATCTTCTTCATCTAAACCATCTTCTATAGTTATTATTGGGAAGTTGTTTGACCAGTCTTCATATAAAGCAACCATTTCAGCAGCAGTTAATTCTTTTCCTTCTCCAGCTAAAACGTATTTTTTAGTTTCTTTGTTGTACATTTCTGTAGCAGCAACGTCAAGTCCTAACATAACATCTTCACCTGGCTTATATCCAGCTTTTGTTATAGCTTCAACTATTAATTCTAAAGCTTCTCTGTTTGAACCTAAGTTTGGAGCGAATCCACCTTCGTCACCTACACCACAAGCTAATCCTTTTTCTCCTAAAACTTTCTTTAATGAATGGAATACTTCTGCTCCCATTCTTAAACCTTCTTTAAAGCAACAAGCTCCTACTGGTAATATCATGAACTCTTGAACATCAACGTTATTATCAGCATGTTCTCCACCATTTAATATGTTCATCATTGGAACAGGTAATTGCTTAGCATTTACTCCACCTAAGTATTGGAATAATGGTAAACCTATTTCATCAGCAGCTGCTCTAGCTACTGCCATTGAAACACCTAATATAGCATTAGCTCCTAATTTACCTTTGTTTGGAGTTCCATCTAATTCTATCATCATTGCATCTATAGCTGGTTGGTCAAATGCATCCATTCCTTCGATTTCTGGTGCTATTATTTCATTTACGTTAGCAACAGCTGTTTCTACACCTTTTCCTAAGTATCTTCCTTTGTCTCCATCTCTTAATTCAACAGCTTCAAAAGCTCCTGTAGATGCACCTGATGGAACTATTGCTCTTCCCATTGCTCCATCTTCTAATACTACTTCAACTTCTACAGTTGGATTTCCTCTTGAGTCTAATACTTCTCTAGCATATACTAATTCAATAACTGACATTTGTATATCTCCCTTCGATTTTTCTATTAGTTAAATTTTCATTTACTGTAAACATCCGTCTACTAGTTTTAATCTACTTATTATATTATAGTACAGAAAGTTATTTTTGAAAATTAGATACAAATTTATTTGATGGGTAAATTTGTAAAAGTTTCTATTTTTATTTTATTTTTTATAATTTTTAACTTATCTGTTATTCAAAATCAATCTTCAATACATAAATATATAGATAGATTTAAAACATAAAACACAAAATGTACAACTAATGATTCTAATAATTTTTGATTTTATAATATATATTAATTATTATTTTTTACATCATTTTATTTAAACTTTATAAAATGCACTCAAACTAAAATACTTTTTAAGTTTATTTTATTGTAAGTTACTATCCTACTTACTTAAATTTAACTATTTTGAAATAAGTGAATGACCAGTCATTTCTTCTGGTTTTTCTAACTTCATCATATCTAAAACAGTTGGCGCTATATCAGATAATCTTCCTGCATCTAATAATTTTGCACCTTCAAATTCTTGTCCAACAACCACAAATGGCACTGGATTAATAGAGTGGGCTGTTACAGTCTTTCCTGTTTGTGGGTCTAACATGTATTCAGCATTTCCGTGGTCAGCAGTTATTATTGCACTTCCACCTAGCTCTATTATTTTATCTACTAATTTTCCTACACAAGTATCTACAGTCTCAACAGCCTTTATAGCTGCTTCAATACTTCCTGTATGTCCTACCATGTCAGGGTTTGCAAAGTTTAAAACTATAAAGTCAAACTTATCTTCTCCTAGTTTTTCTAAAGCTTTGTCTGTTAATTCATATGCAGACATCTCTGGTTGTAAGTCGTAAGTTGCAACTTTTGGAGAAGGTATTAATAATCTCTCTTCACCTTTGTTTGGCTCTTCTACTCCACCATTGAAGAAGAAAGTAACATGTGCATATTTTTCAGTTTCAGCAGCTCTTAATTGAGTTTTTCCATTCTTAGCTAAATACTCACCTAGAGTGTTAGTTAAAGATTGTGGACCAAATGCTATATGCACTTCTTTTATAGTTATATCGTACTCTGTTAAACATACAAAGAAGTTTTTAATTTCTTCTCTTTTAAATCCATCAAACTCTTCACTTACTAAAGCTCTTGTTATTTGTCTTGCTCTATCTGGTCTGAAATTGAAGAATATAATTGAATCATTTTCTTTTATACTTCCAACTGCTTTATCATCTTTAACAATAACTGTTGGCATTATAAATTCATCATTTTTTCCATTATCATAAGAGTTTTGAATAGCTTCTTCAATAGAAGTTGCTTTTTCACCAATACCTCTAACCATAGCATTGTATGCAAGTTGTACTCTTTCCCATCTCTTATCTCTATCCATTGCATAGTATCTACCAGAAACTGTAGCAAATTCTCCTACTCCAATTTCATTCATACTAGATTGTACTTCCTTAGCATATTCCAATGCACTTTGAGGGTCAGTATCTCTACCATCAGTAAATGCATGAACATACACTTTTTCTACACCTTTATCTTTTGCCATTTTGATTATGGCTTTAAGATGGTCTATATGTGAATGTACTCCACCATCAGACAAAAGACCCATTACATGAAGAGAATGTTCTTTTGCATTGTCCATAGCTTCACATAAAACTTCATTATTAAAAAAGTCACCATCTTTTATAGATTTTGTTATTCTAGTTAAATCTTGATATACAATTCTACCTGCACCTATATTAGTATGACCAACTTCTGAATTTCCCATTTGACCATCAGGTAGACCAACATCAAGACCACTAGCATTTATTAATGTATTTGGATATTTTTTCATTATTCTGTCTAAATTAGGAATTTTGGATTCAGCAATTGCATTTCCCTTAACTTCCTTATTATATCCAAACCCGTCCATAATAATTAAAGCAACTGGTTTTTTCATCATTTCACTCCTTAGAAATTAACAAGGTCTAAATAGTCATTAGCAGCTAAACTAGCTCCACCTACTAAAGCTCCATCTATATCACTTTGACCCATTATTTCAGCTACATTTGAAGGTTTAACACTTCCACCATATTGTATTCTAACTTCATTAGCTAATTCTCCATATAATCCTTTTATAACTTCTCTTATATAAGATATAACATCATTCGCATCTTCAGCAGTTGCAGTTTTACCAGTTCCAATAGCCCAGATTGGTTCATATGCAACAACTACTTTTGCTAAATCATCTTTAAGAACATTCTCTAAAGCTTTTTCAACTTGAACTTTACAAACATCTTTAGTTTTTCCAGCTTCTCTTTGTTCTAAAGTTTCACCAACACATAGTATTGGGTCTATTTCTACTTCTAAAGCTTTTAAAACTTTTTTGTTTACAGTTTCATCAGTTTCATTGAAGTATTGTCTTCTTTCTGAATGTCCTATTATAACATAGTCCATATCTATTTCTTTTAACATAAGAGGTGAAACTTCTCCTGTAAATGCTCCTTTTTCTTCAAAGTGCATATTTTGAGCACCTATCTTTATATTTGTACCCTTAGTAGCTTCTTTTAAATCCTTCAATAAAGTAAATGGTGCACATATAACAGCTTCTGCTTTATCAGCATTAACTTTCCCTTTAACTTCATTTACAAACTCTAAAGCTTCTTTTATTGTTTTATGCATTTTCCAGTTTCCTGCAATTATAGGTTTTCTCATTTTACAATCTCCTCTATATAGTAGTTTATTTATTATCTAATGCTGCAATACCTGGTAATTCTTTACCTTCTAAAAATTCTAGTGATGCTCCTCCACCTGTTGATACGTGAGTCATCTTATCACCAAACCCTAATTGATTAACTGCTGCTGCACTATCTCCACCACCAATTACAGTAGTTGCATCAGTTAATTCTGCCATAGCTTTAGCTACTGATAGTGTTCCATTTGCAAAGTTTTCAAATTCAAATACTCCCATTGGTCCGTTCCATACTACAGTTTTTGATTCTTTTATAGTTTTTACAAAGTTTGCTATAGTCTTAGGTCCCATATCTAGTCCCATATAATCTTCTTTTACATTAGCATCTTCTGTTACTATTGGAGTTGCATCTGGTGCAAAGTGGTCTGCCATAACAACATCTACTGGTAATAATAAATTAACGCCTTTTGCCTTAGCTTTTTCCATCATTTCTTTTGCATATTCTACTTTATCTATTTCAAGTAAAGATGTACCTACTTCATAACCTTGAGCTTTTAAGAATGTATAAGCCATTCCTCCACCTATTATTAGATTATCAACTTTTTCTAATAGTTCATTTATAACAGCTAATTTATCAGAAACTTTAGCTCCTCCAAGTATAGCTGTAAATGGTCTTACAGGATTTGCAACAGCTTCTCCTAAGAATTTTAATTCTTTTTGAATTAAGTATCCACAAACTCTCTCTTGTAAAAATTCTCCTGCTCCAACTGTTGAACAATGTGCTCTATGAGCAGTTCCAAATGCATCATTTACAAATATTTCAGCAAGTGAAGCTAATTCTTTAGAGTAGTTTTCTTCATTTTTAGTTTCTTCTTTTCTATATCTAGTATTTTCTAATAATACTACATCTCCGTTTTCCATTTTTTCAGTAGCTTTTTTTGCATTTTCTCCTACAACATTATTATCTGCTGCAAATACAACTTCTTTACCTAACATTTCAGATAATCTCTTTGCAACTGGTGCTAAAGATAATTCTGGTTTAGCTTCTCCTTTTGGTTTTCCTAAATGAGAACATAATATAACTTTTGCTCCTTTAGAAATTAAATATTGAATTGTTGGTAAAGCTCCGTTTAATCTATTTTCATCAGTAATTACACCATCTTGTAATGGTACATTAAAGTCACATCTCACTAATACTTTTTTCCCGCACACATCAATATCTTCTATAGTTTTTTTGTTTAGCATTGACATAAATATCTCTCCTTTTAATAAAGTAATTTTTTATTGCCAAGTATAATATAGTACATACTTTTACCCTATTAAATATATCATATTATCATATTTTTATATATAGTATGTAACATTATTTAGGTGTATTTTATATATTTTTTCTTAAAAAAAGTCCAGAGTCCGTAGTGTTAAACTACAAACTCGGACTTTGTCAATCTACTTTTCTATTTTCTAAAAGCTGACTATTTTGCTAATTGTGCAAAGTATCCTAAAGTTCTTATTAATTGAGAAGTATAAGACATTTCATTGTCATACCAAGAAACAACTTTAACTAATTGTTTTCCATCTACTTCCATAACTTTTGTTTGAGTAGCGTCAAATAATGAACCGTAGCTTATTCCGATTATATCAGAAGATACTAACATTTCTTCAGTGTATCCGAAAGATTCGTTTGAAGCTTCTTTCATAGCTGCATTTATTTCTTCAACTGTAACATTTTTTCCTAATGTACAAACTAATTCAGTTATTGAACCAGTTACAACTGGTACTCTTTGTGCTGCTCCATCTAATTTTCCTTTTAATGCAGGTATTACTAGACCGATTGCTTTTGCAGCTCCTGTAGTGTTTGGAACTATGTTTCCAGCAGCAGCTCTAGCTCTTCTTAAATCACCTTTTGGATGAGGACCATCTAAAGTGTTTTGGTCATTAGTGTATGCATGTATAGTAGTCATTAATCCTTTTTCTATACCGTATTTATCATTTAATACTTTAGCCATTGGAGCTAAACAGTTAGTTGTACAAGAAGCTCCTGATATAACTGTTTCAGAACCATCTAATATGTCACTGTTTGTGTTGAATACTATTGTTTTTAAATCTCCAGTTGCTGGTGCAGATATAACAACTTTTTTAGCTCCTGCTTGTATATGAGCTTCTGCTTTATCTTTAGAAGTAAAGAATCCTGTACATTCTAATACTATATCTACTCCTAATTCAGCCCATGGTAGGTCAGCAGGATTTCTTTCTGCTGTTACTTTTATTTCTTTTCCGTTTACTATAAAAGCACCTTCTTTAACTTCTATTTCACCGTTAAATCTTCCTTGAGCTGTATCATATTTAAATAAATGAGCTAACATTTTAGCATCTGTTAAGTCGTTTATTGCAACAACTTCAAACTTATCTTGTTGCTCCATCATTTTTCTTAATGCTAATCTTCCTATTCTTCCAAATCCATTTATAGCTACTTTAACCATTTTCGCTACCTCCTATAAAGTAAATGTATGTTGTCTAGCTCTATGCTAGTTCTTGACTTTTATAATAATGACAATATCTTATAAGCACTTTCTTCATCTGTTACAAGAACCATGTTTTTATGCATATTTGATATGGCTAATAAGGCTTCTACCTTTTCTGTTCCTGCAAAGATTGCAATAGTTTCTTTTACTTCTTTAACTGTCTCTAAATCAATTCCAACAGTATTTAATTTGTAAACTATTTCTCCATCTTTGTTGAAATAATATCCAAATGCTTCTCCAACTGCATTTTTAGATAATATCTCGTTAACTTTATCTTCTGGAAGTTTTCTTCTCTTTGCCATGACATCTGCTCTACCTATGCTGAAAACTAAAATGTCTGTTCTTTTAATATACTCCAAAGTTGTCTTAATCTCTGGCACTTGGCTAAGAGTTTTCATTGCACTCTCGTCCAGCTCATCTGGTATATGTAAAAGTTTGCAATTAGAGTGTAATTTCTTACTTACTGAAGCAACTATACTATTAGACTGCATCTCTACATCAGTTCCCATGCTTCCTCTAGCTGGCACTATTGTAGAATTTGGATACCTTTTATCAGTTTTAATAACGTTTGAAAACTCCAACATAGTGCTTCCCCCTGTTATTGAAACGATATCTCCATCTTTTAAAATACTTAAGAAATGCTCACATCCATATCTAGTTACATCTTTTAGTAAGCTTCCATTTTCATCACAGCTTCCAGGAACTAGTATTACCTTTTTTATTCCAAGCTTTTCTCTGACCCTATCTTGTAACTTAGACAATCCCATGATGTCACTCATGATGTCTTTAAGTTTATCTAACAAATCAGAACCTTCTTTAGTGATAGTCATTCCAGATACAGCAACATCTATAAGTCCTTGTTCTTTTAAAAACTCTGTTTCTGACCTAATTATTCTTTCACTAATTTCTAATACATTTGATAAAGTTCTTCTACCTATTGGTTCACTTAAAGATATTTGTCTTAAAATAGAGTATCTTCTTTCCATAAGTTCAATTGCCTGTGGAATTAGTTTCTTTTGAATTTCTAATAAGTTCTTCATAACATACTCCTTATTGCTTTCCTTTAGGGACTTTTTTTGTCCCTAGTGTTTATTTCAGTCCCACAAGATAATTTTATTTTATAGGATTTGCGTATAGATTTCAATAGTTTTTCAAAAACTTTTTTATTTTTTTGTTTTATAGCAATTTCTCCACCATTTTCAAAGTACAGTATTTTTTCTTTTTTATATAATATTTTTTCCATATATTTTTATGGTTTTTATTCTAATATTTTGACTCAATCTTATATGTTCTACTCTGCTAGATTCTATATGTCTTTGTTTTTATACTTTATGTTTTTATTTTTATATTCTCAAAATTAACAATAACAGTTTATTTATCTCTGTATTTTTAACTCTAGTTATCGTTATAATTCCTGATTTTTTCCTAATATTTAATTTTCTTTCCAATACTTAAATTCATTTATATAATGCTCATTTGTCTTGTAATTGGCCTTTTCCCCTTATTTTACTAAAATTCTTTTCTCTTACTTGAAGACAAAATTCCTAATTCTTCACGATACTTGGCAACTGTTCTTCTTGCAACATTGATTCCTTTTTCTTTTAATAGCTTAGATATATGGTCATCACTTAAAGGTTTCTTTTTATTTTCGTCTTTTATTGTTTCCTTTATAATTTTTTTTATGCTTGTACTAGATGCCATTTCATGGTTTTCTGTTTCAATAGCACTACTGAAAAAGTATCTAAATTCATATACTCCAAAAGGTGTCAGCATATATTTCCCATTTACACCTCTACTTATAGTAGATTCATGAAAATCTAATTTTTCTGCTATGTCTTTCATTTTTAAAGGCTTTATATATTTTGTTCCTTTTCGCAAAAATTCATCTTGTGCTTTTACTATTTCTTCTGCAATTCTAAGTACTGTAGTCTTTCTACTTTCTATATTTTTCATAAGCCCTGTTGCTGAATTTAGTCTTTCTTTTATAAATTCTTTTGCACTTTCATCAGACTGTGAATTTTTTAGTATGTCTTTATAATAACTGTTTATTTTTATTTGATAGGAGTCTTTTTCATTTAAATATACAATAAATTCATCATCAATTTTTTCAACTGTTACATCTGGTTGGATATATACACTTTTTTCTACTGAACATGTTCTTCCTGGCTTAGGGTCTAATGTCTTAATTATATTTATTAGTTCAACGCATTTTTGTAGTGACATATTGTATTTTTTGCTTATCTCTTTATATTTATTATTTGCAATTAAATTTAAGTCTTTTGTAACGATTTCCTCTAAAATTTCATTATATATTCCTAAGCTTGCCATTTGAATCATCAGACATTCAGAAAGACTTCTTGCACCTACTCCACTAGGTTCCAATTGCTGAACACTAATTAAGCATTTTTCAAAAAATTCTTCATCTATCTTTAAAGTATCAACAATTACTTTTTCCTCAGTTCTCAAATATCCATCCTCATCTAAGCTATCAATTATATATTCACAGACTTCCATTTGTTTATCTGTTAGCTTATATAGGCTTATCTGAAACTTCAAATCCTCATATAAATTTGACGAATATTTAACTAAATTTTCTAGATTAACTTCATTGTCGGGATTATAACTTATTTCTGTTCTATCTAAACGTCTTGATTTTTCCATATCTTTTATATATTCTTCCCAATTTATCTCCCCACTTTTCTCAACTTCGACTAATGGGTTATTCTCTGCTTCCCTTTTAATCTCTTCTTCTAACTCTAACTTACTCATATTTAATATTGATAATGATTGCTTAAGTTGTGTAGTCATTATTAGCTTCTGAGACTGAGTTAACTCTAGACTATTATTAAAATTCATTTTGCTCACCTCTCAATTTTATTAAACTTATTTTATAAAAGAAAAACCCTCCTGTATATGTATATTCTATCATTTAAAATATACCTTATGCAAAAGGGTTTTTTTTATTTACAATTTAATTGATTTTTTTTATTTAATATTTATTTTTTTGTTATTTTTTTTTACTATATGGCGTATTTTGAAGTGGTAGTTCAGTTCTAAACTCTTTATCAAATACATAATAAGCATTTTGCACTGCTGGTGCAGTAGGAACTGTACAAATCTCTCCTACACCTTTTGCTCCATACGCCAATAAATCTTTGTTTTTTTCAACTATTACAGCTTGTATTTCTGGTATATCTGTAGATTTAAATAAACCTAATGTACCAAATTTAGCTGTAGGCACAGAGTTAACTACTGGGTAATCCTCTGTTAAGGCATATCCAAGACCCATAACAACTCCACCTTCTATTTGCCCTTCTAAACTGATTGGGTTTATAGCTCTTCCTACGTCATGTGCTGCTACTACTTTTTCTAATTTTCCATTTTCATCTAGCATTACAACTTGTGTTGCATATCCATAAGCTACATGGCTTACTGGATTTTCTTTATCAGAACCCATTTTGTCTGTAACACTTGCATATTCTCCGTAAAATTCTTCTCCCTCTAAATCAGACAATACTTTACCAGTTGCTAAAGCTTCTTTTAACTTAATTGATGCAACCTTAGTAGCTTCCCCTGTAAACACGGTCTGTCTTGAAGCTGTAGTATTACCAGAGTCTGGTGTCAAGTGAGTATCTGGAACTTCATGTACTATGTTTTCAGGTAGTAAATTAGCAGTTTCACAAACCACTTGAGTCATAACAGTACCAAGACCTTGACCTATACAAGAAGCACTTGTTCTTATATGGACTTTGCCATCTTTTATTACCAATCTACATCTTCCCACATCAGGTATACCTACCCCTACACCACTATTTTTCATTGCACAAGCTATACCTGCACGTGGGTGTTTTTCATACTCTTCTTTTACAGCTTCTAATGTTTCTGCCATTGCTGTTCCTTCATCTGCAAATTGACCATTTGGTAAAACTTGACCAGGTCTTATTGCATTTTTATATCTTATTTCCCAAGGTGATATTCCAGCCATTTCAGCAAGTAAATTTAGATTACATTCTGTAGCAAAACAACTTTGTGTAACTCCAAAACCTCTAAATGCTCCCCCAGGAGGATTATTAGTATATACTGCTGTTCCAGTTATATCAATATCCTGATAATTGTATGGTCCTGCTGCATGAGTACATAATCTTTGTAATACTGGCCCTCCAAGAGATGCATAAGCACCTGTATCAGATATTATAGTTGCTTTCATACCTGTTAGATATCCATTTTCATCACATGCTGTTGTAAATTCCATTTCTGTAGCGTGTCTTTTTGGATGAACAATAATACTTTCTTTTCTTGTAAGCTGTACTTTTACAAATCTCTTTGTGTGGTATGCAAGTAAGGCTGCATGGTGTTGAACACTCATATCTTCTTTTCCACCAAATCCGCCTCCTACCATCTTATTTATCACTCTTACTTTTTCATGTGGTAATCCTAACATATCTGCACATTCATGTTGAGTAGCAAATACTCCTTGGTCTGTTGAGTAAATTATTACTCCATCTTCTTCATAAGGACCTGCTACTGCACATTCAGGTTCTAAAAATGCATGTTCTGTTGCAGGTGTAGTGTATTTTTTAGTTACAACATATTTTGAATTCCTTATTTTTTCTTCAGCATTTCCTCTTACTAAGTGTTCCTTAACAAGTACATTACCTGTTTCATGTATCTTTGGAGCATCTTCTTTAAGAGCCTCTGCTGTAGTACTTAAAGGTGTCAATTCTTCATAATCTATCTTAACTAGTTTTTTCGCTTCTTCTAATGCTTCTCTAGTTTCTGCTGCTACTAAAACTATTCCATCTCCTAAATATCTAGTTATTTCACCTTCTGGGATTAATGTATCCCAATCTTTCTTTAAGTGACCTACTTTTATAGTTCCTGGAATATCTTTAGCTGTAAGAACTGTAACAACTCCTGGATAAGCTTTTGCTTCTTCTATATCTATCTTTTTAACTAACGCTCTTGGATATTTAGCTCTAACTGCTGAACCATAAATCATACCTTCTAATCTTATATCATCTACATATTCAGAGTATCCAAGTGTTTTACCTACTGCATCAACTCTGTGAAGACTTTCACCAACTAGACCTTTGCAGTTTACTTTTGGCACATCTATATCTTCTCTAAATATCTTTGCTGCCAAACTCACAGCTTTAATTATTTTTACATAACCTGTACATCTACATATATTACCTTTTAAAGCTTTTTTTATGTCATCTTCAGTAGGATTATTATTAACGTCTATAAGTGCTTTTGAACTAATTACCATACCTGGGATGCAAAATCCACATTGAACAGCTCCTTGGCTGGCAAAAGAATATGCAAAAACATCTCTTTCTCTTTCTGATAATCCTTCTATAGTTGTTATATTTTTTCCAGCTAATTTATCAGTTTTAAATACACATGCTTTGGTTGCTTTACCATCTATTATAACCATACAAGTTCCGCAAGCACCTTCTGAACAGCCATTTTTAACTGAAGTTATATTCATATCTTCTCTAAGGAAGTCTAAAAGTTTTTTACCTTCTTTTGCAACAACTTTCTCTCCGTTTAATATAAATTCTACCATTCTCTAGCCTCCTCTGTTAGACGCCTTTTTATATATCTCCCACTTGGAGTATTACAAATTAATTCTCCCTCTCTAACAACTTCTTTTCCTCTTAAATAAACATGTTCTATTTGACAATCTACTTCATAACCTTCATAAGGCGTATAATCTACATTTTGTAATTGTTTTTTTGCTTCTATTTTAGATTTTTTATTTGGATTTAAAACTAATATATCTGCATCACTACCTATTTCTATAGTGCCTTTTTCAGGATACATTCCAAACAATTTAGCGGCATTAGTTGATGTTACCTCTACCATCTTGTTGATAGATATTTTATTTTTACAGACTCCATATGTGTATAAAAGACTCATCCTATGTTCCACACCTGGAGAACCATTAGGAATTTTACTGAAATCGTTTATTCCAAGTTCCTTTTGCCCCTTATAATTAAAAGAACAGTGGTCTGTACCTATAGTATCTATTTGATTATTTAAAATAGCATTCCATAAAATTTCATTATTTTCTTTATCTCTTAAAGGTGGTGACATTACATATTTAGCACTTTCAAATCCATCTAAATCGTATAATTCATCACTTAATAGAAGGTATTGAGGACAAGTTTCAACTATCACATCTACTCCTCTTTGCTTAGCTTTTAGAACTTCTTCCAAAGATTCTTTACAACTTAGGTGAACAACATACACCTTAGAATTTGCAACTTCTGCTATCTTCATAAGTCTTGAAGTAGCTTCTGCTTCTAATATAGCTGGTCTAGTTAATTGATGATATTTTGGAGATAAGTTATTTTCTTCTTTTGCTTTATCCACAAGTTCACATATTATATCCCCATTTTCACAATGGAATCCAATAATTCCTCCTACTTCTTCTGCTTTTCTCAAAGCTTCAAAGATAACACCATCATCAACTTGAAGGCTTCCTTTATATGCCATATACAATTTAAATGAAGATACTCCTTCTTTCACCATATCTTCCATTTCATTACAAATTGAAGCATTCCAATCTGTTATAGCCATGTGAAAACCATAGTCTGAATAAGATTTATCTCTAGCTTTTTCATGCCATTCATCTAATCCTTCTTTTAAAGAACAACCTCTCGATTGTGTAGCAAAATCTAAGATAGTAGTAGTACCTCCAGCTATTGCAGCTTTTGTTCCTGTTTCAAAGTTATCTGCTGTCTTAGTAGTTCCTGTATCTAAGTCAAAGTGAGTGTGTGTATCTATACCTCCTGGTATAACATAAGAATCACTAACATCAACTATTTCATCATTTTCTTTTGATATATCAACACCTATATCAACTATTTTCTCATTTTCTATTCTTACATCTGCACAGTAAGTTTTTTCACTTGTTACTACTTTCCCACCTTTTAAAACAATTCCCATATAGACTCCACCTTACTTATAACGTATCAATTTATTTTATCTGAAGAAATTAACTTAAAGTAATTTGACTATTGCACTTATACACAATAAATCTATATTTAGATTAAACCAATATCTAATTAAATTAATATTTAGTTAAACTAATGTTTAGTTAAATCAACTCAATAAAATTATTAACTTCATGTTGTATTATTAAAATATAATACTTGCTTATCTAATATATTTTATTATCCTAATATATCTATTACTCTAAGTTAATTACTAAAATTCTATATATTTATTATTCATTAACAGCTTCTACTTGATTGTAGCAAATGCTTAAAGCTCCTTTTGGACATCTAGTTACACATAATCCACAACCAAAGCACTTATCCACATCTATATTTAATTTATCTGTAACTTCTAGAGCTTCATATACACAGCTTGTTACACATTGTTTACATTTGATACACTTATTATCATCTACAACTGGAGCTACTGCATGAGTTCTAAATCCTCTAGCTGCCATTTTCTTATGAGTTAATCCTTTGATTTCATTAACATCAGCATATCCATTTTCATCTAAGAAATCATTTAATTCTTTAGCAATTTTTCCATATATAGAAGGCCCTTTAAGAATTGCTTCTGTACATACTTGAACAGCACTTGCTCCTGCCATCATCATTTCAGCTACATCTTTTCCACAAGTTATTCCACCAACACCTATAATTGGTATATTTACAACTTGAGAAGCTTCATATATACATCTTATTGCAAGTGGTCTTATTGGAGCTCCTGATAGCCATCCATATCCAGCTTTACTTCCCATTATAGGGTATCCTGTGTTTACATCTATTGCCATACATGGTCCAAATGAGTTTATCATTACAAGTCCATCTGCTCCTGCTTCTTCAACAGCTTTTGCAATAGTTTGAATATCAGTATGAGGACTCATTTTCATAAATACTGGTACATCTAAAACAGCTTTTGCAGCTTTTAAAGCATTTACTATTGGAGCAACGTCTGTACCTACATAATGAGTAGATAATTCAACTGCATCTGCATAAGGTTTTACTAAAGGTGCAACCTCAGCTATTTGTTCTGCTGAATATCCCATACTTACTATTACTGGAAGACCTGCTGCTTTTACTTTTTTGTATTCTTCTTCTATCCATTGTTCTTTTGGAAGCTCTGACCATAATTCTGTGTTTAAGAAACCACTGTTAGTTTTTGCCATACATGGTCTTGGTACATCTGCTGGTAATACAGATATAGTTTTTGTACATATAGCTCCTGCTCCACCTTTTGCTGCCTCTTGACAGAGATCACCATCTTTTGCTCCAGGACCTGCCGCTGTCATAACTGGATTTAAGAATTCCATTCCATATAAATTAACTTTTAAATTAGCCATATTATTATCTCTCCCTTAATTAAATATATTTTTTAATATTTAGCTTAGATACTCTTTTGTCTATGTTGCTTTTCGTTTATTTCATCTTATTTTGCTTCTTCAGTCTTAGGAGTTTTTTCCTTTTTTGAACCTAATTCATTGAAGAATATATTTAAAAGTACTGCTGATAAACTTCCTGTTGTTATTCCACTGTGAAATATCGTTTGCACCCAAGTTGGAAAATTATGATAGAAATCAGGATTTGTCAGTGGTATCATAGATAACCCAACACTAACTGCTACTATCACTCCATTTTTAGTTCCATCAAATTTTACTTTACTTAGAGTTTTTACTCCTCCAACCATTACCATTCCAAACATTGCAAATCCTACTCCTCCAAGAACAGGCTTAGGTATTGCTCCTATTATGGCTGCAAACTTTGGTAAGAAACCAAGCACTAGCAATATTACCCCTGCATAAACTGCAATAAATCTTGATTTTATACCTGTAAGCCCAACAATTCCTGTATTTTGACCAAATGGAGTTATTGGGAATGAATTAAATATCCCAGATAAAGCTGTAGATATTCCATCTCCAAATAGACCTCTTTTAATATTTTTACCAGTTACCTCTTTGTCTACCATTTCGTGAATAGCTATCATATTACCAACTGATTCTGTCATAAGTACTAACATAATTAAGCATAATGATAATATTGCAGATGGTTCAAATCTAGGCATTCCAAATTTTAAAGGCACATTTAGATTAAGCCATCCAACACCATTTACTGCACTAAAATCAGCCATTCCAACTGCCATAGAAAGTAATGTACCAAGTACTATACCTACCAATATCGCTGTACTATTCCAAATTCCTTTTAAGAATTTAAATGAAAGTAAAGTTATCGCCAATACTGCTAAAGCTAATGCTAATGAGTTTGGTTCAACCGCTTCCAATTTGTTGTCAGTTATCCACTTTATCCCAACTGGGAATAGTGAAATACCTATTACCATAACAACTGTTCCAGTAACTACACTAGGGAAAAATCTTATCAGTTTTTCAAATACTGGAGCAAGTAATATACAAAACAGTCCAGCTACTATTACAGAGCCAAATACTGTCTGTATTGCAACTTGAGAATCACTATATGATGAGGCTATTGCTGTCATACCTGCCACAGCGGCAAAACTAGTTCCTTCAATTACTGGTATTTTAGCGCCTACAATATTTCCTATACCAACACTTTGTATGAGTGTTCCTATACCTGCCATAAACAAGCAAGCATTTATTAAAAAAACAATACTAGCATGATCTAGTCGTGCAGCACTTCCTATCATCATAGGAACTGCTACCGCTCCTGCACACATTGCTAAAACGTGCTGTAGTGAAAATACCCAAGATTTGGATACAGGTAACCTTTCATCTACTGGAGCTATTTTAGGGCTTTCATTTTGAGACATGTTGGGTCTCCCTTCTATATTTAGTTTAATATTCTATTCCATATATTTTTTATCTATATACTTCATTTAAATTCTACTTTTGTCTAAATTCTATTCTTAACAGTTAAGTTCTTGTTTCTTACTTGTATGTTAATATCAATTATTTAGATTCTACTCCATAGGTTTTGACTTAGTTCTCTACTCTTAGCTAGAATACTTTCTTCATCAATGTTTACTAATTTTCTGTCTTTCATAAGTACTTTTCCATTTATAATAGTTGTGTCCACACTTCTTCCACTCATTCCAAATATGATGTGTCCCCCTATTGTGTTTTCTGTCAATGGAGTGTGTGGTATATAATCAACTACTATAACATCTGCATAAGCTCCTTTTTTAAGTATGCCTAGGTCATTTTTATAATAAGCTTTTGCTATTTTTTTATTGTTATCAAATAACATTGTTTGTGATTCTCCAAATCCAACTCTTGGGTCACTCAAGTGGTGTTTATGAATTATATTAGCAACTTTTAACGATTCAAACATATCACTAGTGTATCCATCAGTTCCTAGACCTACTGTAACATCTCTTTTTAGTAATTCTATTGCAGGAGAACATCCAACTGCATTTCCCATATTAGATTCTGGATTATGAACTACAAAGGTATTTGTTTTATTTAAAAGATTGATTTCATCTGTACTTATATATATACAATGAACTGCTATAGTCTTTTCTTTTAGCACACCAAAATCATTAAATCTTTCTAAAACTCTTTTTCCATATTTATCTACATTGTATTGTAAGTCTGCTAATCCTTCAGCAACATGTACATGATAACCTGTATCAAGACCAGCCATTTCTGAAGCACACTTATTTAATGTATCATCAGACAATGTAAATGCAGCATGAAGACCAAACATTCCCTTTATCATGTCTGTATCATCTTTTTGAGCATATTTTATGAAATTTACATTTTCATTGATGCCTTGTTGTATTGTATCTCCACCATCTCTATCAGATACCTCATAACAAAGGCATGTTCTTATCCCCAAATCTTTTGCAACATCTGATATTGTAAATAAACTACCTTCAATTGCATTTGGACTTGCATGATGGTCATAAACTGTTGTGACACCATTTTTTATACATTCTATATAAGTTGCATATGCACTGTATTTTGTATCTTCTAGTGTAAGTTGTTTATCAAGTCTCCACCATAAATTGTTTAATATTTCTAAAAAGTTTTCAGATGGTTTTCCTGGAACTGCCATACCTCTAGCAAATGAACTGTATATATGCATATGTGAATTTATTAGACCAGGCATGATTATCTTCTTGCCTGCATCTATAAATTCATGTACTGGATATTTCGCTTTCATTTCCTCAGTAGTACCTATATCTTCAATCAGATTGTCATTTATTACAACACATCCATCTTCCATATAGGGATTTAAAGAATCTTGGCTTATTAGCCTCCCATTCCCCACTAAAATCATAAATTTATTCCTCCTTAAAGCTAAGATTTAATTTTTAAGTACTTTTCCTGCTTTAATTTTATTGTATTTTCCTTCTTCAACAACACAATTTCCATTTATAATTACATAATCTATACCTGTAGGATATTGCATAGAATTGATAAAATCATCACATCCACTAACTGTATCCTTGTCAAATATAACTATGTCTGCAAAATATCCTTCTTTTAGTTCCCCTCTATCTTTTATACTAAAGCTTACTGCTGCTTTTTTAGTCATTTTGTAAACAGCTTCTTCAACTGTTAGTACATTTAATTCTCTAACATATCTTCCTAGTATTTTAGGGAAAGAACCATATGCTCTTGGATGTGGCTTACCTGCTAAAAGACCATCTGTACATACATTTTGTTCGTCTCTTTTCATAAAACCTATTATATGTTCTTCTAATCCATAGAAATCTACCATTCCAACTGCATTTTCTTCTTCTTTCAATAAATCAAACGTTGCATCTAATGGGTCTTTGCCTCTCATCTTTCCAATTTCTAGTAGGCTTTTACCAATTGTATCTTGATTTTTTTCTGTCTTTACACTTGTTACAAAGATTTGGTCTATTCCAGCAAATTCTATAAAGTTATCCCAACCTTCGATTCCATTTGCTATATCTTTTTTCATTTTTGCTCTTTCGTTTTCATCACTTAATCTTTCTATTAATTTATCAGTTCCTCCTGAATGTGCCCATGGAGGTAAAACTACTCCAAGCATTGTACTTCCAGCTGCATAAGGATATTGGTCAAATGATACTCTTATACCTTCTTTTTCTGCTTTTTCTAAAAGTTCTATAACTTGAGGTATATACTTCCAATTTGATTTACCACAAACCTTGAAGTGTGAGAAGTGAACTTTTACTCCTGATTGTTTTCCAATTTCTATAATTTCTTCCATTGATGTTAAAATCGTATCTGCTTCACTTCTTTGATGAACTACAAATACTCCATCGTATTTTGCTACTACTTTACACATCTCTATAATTTCTTCTGTCAATGAATACGCACAAGGTATATATATAAGTCCAGTTGACAATCCTATAGCTCCTGCCTTTAATTCTCTTTCTGTGATTTCACACATCTTTTGAATTTCCTCTTTAGTGGCAGGTCTATCTTCAAGTCCCATTGCTTCCATTCTTACGTTTCCATGAGGTACTAAATAAGTTTCATTTAATCCCACCCCATTTTCGTCCATCATTTTCAAATAATTTTCTGTTGTTTCATATTTCCAATCAATTTCATCACTTTCACCATCTAGGCCTGCTAAATTTTTTCTCCAAGAAGATATATGCTCTTGAGGTAGAGGGGCCATAGATATTCCATCTTGGCCCAACACTTCTGTTGTAATTCCCTGTCTAATCTTTACCTCATTATATGGATTAACTAAAATCACTAGGTCTGAATGGCTATGAGTATCTATGAAACCTGGACATATAACTCTACCTTTTGCATCTATAACTTTGTCAGCTTCTTCGTTTAAATCCTGTGATATTTTTAATATTTTTTCGTTTTCTATTAAAATATCCCCTTCATATGCTGGTGTTTTATTGCCATCTACTATAAGCCCATGTTTTATTAAAGTTCTCACAAAACCATCTCCTAATTATTTTTTATAAACTGATTTTAATATACCATAATATCCTTCTGCACCTTTGAATAATTGGTCTAATTCTATATGTTCATCTATTGTATGAGCAAGATTTTCTCTAGAAGGACCAAATCCTATAGTTCTTATTCCAGCCTCACCTGCATAATGGCTTCCATTTGTACAGAATGAGTATTGAGTTATTTCTGAATCTATTCCAGCTTCTTTTAATCCTTTGTATGCTGCTTGAACAAATTCATCATTTTCATCATATAACCAACCTGGGAAGAATCTTTCACTTTCTATAGTATTTCCTGTATAACAGTCAGCTTTTTCAGATGCATAAGAAACTTTTGCATTTAATTCTGAGTCTTCTTTCATCATTTCATCTAATAATGCTTGTATTGGAGCTAATACTCCTTCTTTTGTTTCTCCAACCAATAATCTTCTATCAAAAGTTGCTTTACAATAATCTGGCACTACTGATGCTCCTGGGTATGGAGAAGATTTTATATCTGTTAAAACTAGTATTCCATCACCTAACACTGGATGAGTTGGAGGTACTAATTGTTGTATTCTTTGAATTACATTAGCCATTTTATAAACTGCATTTACACCTTTTTCTGGATTAGCAGAGTGAGCTGGTTTACCAAAAGTTTCTACAACTATTTCTCCTCTACCTCTTTGACCAATCTTTAAGTTTAATTCTGAAGACTCTCCTATTACAACATAATCAGGTTTAACAGCTTTACTTATTTCTCTAGCTGAAACTCCTTCAAATATTTCTTCATGAACAACTCCTGCTACATATAGTTCACCTTCGAAGTCTTTATTAGTATCTTCTGCAAAGTATGAAACAGCCGCCATCATAGCACTTACTTGACCCTTCATATCAGAAGTTCCTCTACCGTATATTTTACCATCTACTATTCTTGCTTCAAAAGGAGGAACACTCCATTTACTTGCATCTGGAACTGGAACTGTATCTATATGACCATCAAATAATATTTTTTTACCTGGTTTATTTCCTTTTATACATCCTACTATATTTCCATATCTATCTCTTGACCAGCTGTCAAAACCTAATATAGCAAAATTTTCTTCAATTGCCTTTACTACATTTTCTTCTTGACCTGAATAACTAGCATTTCTTATTAAATCTTGGCAAACTTCAGTTAATTGTTTTTTTCTTATTTCATTTAACATTTTGATATTCCCCCATATAATTCTTAATTTTTATTTATTGGCATTTTGATTTTTCATTTATAATGTTTAACTTATTTGATTTGTTAGCACTTTACTTTTATTTATCTTGAACCCTCTATTTACTTTGGCATTCTCCATTCCAAACTATATCTTTATATTTGTCTGGGTCAGTATCTCCTTCTGTACTTATTAATAATACTTTAGAGTTTTCATCTAGTTTTAAAGCTTCTCTTAAATCTTTTAAATCTTCACTTTCAAGTATTGAAACTAATGCTCCAGTTGTAACTGCTCCAGATTCTCCAGAGATTACTTTTTCATCTCCTCTTAGAGGATTTCCTAAAACTCTCATACCTTTAGCAGAAACCCAGTCTGGTGCTGAAACAAATGCTGATGAATAATTTTTTAATACTTCAAATCCTATAGTATTTGGTTCTCCACAAGCAAGACCTGCCATTATAGTTGGCATATCTCCACCTACAAATCTTGGTTTTCCATCTCCTGCTTCTGCTGATTTATAGTAACAATCTGCCTCATCAGCTTCTACTACTACTGTTATTGGGCATTCATCATATATTGAAGCAACATATCCTTGAACTGCACCAGCAAGCGAACCAACTCCTGCTTGCACAAATACATGTGTTGGTCTATCTACTCCATATTCTTTTAATTGTTCTATAGCTTCTTTAGCCATAGTTCCATATCCTTGCATTATCCATGCTGGTATCTCTTCATATCCTTCCCATGCTGTATCTTGAACCATTACTCCATGGTCATCAGCTTCTGCATATTCATTAGCTAATCTTACAGCATCATCATAGTTTAAGTCTGTTATACTAGCATCTGCACCTTCTCCCTTGATTTTATTTAATCTAAATTCAGAAGAACCTTTTGGCATTAACACAACAGATTTTTGACCTAATTTATTAGCTGTCCAAGCAACTCCTCTACCATGATTTCCATCTGTAGCTGTAAAGAAAGTTATTTCTCCTAATTGGTCTTTTATTTCTTTTGAAATTAATTTTTCATATCCTAACTCTGATATATCTTTATTTAATCTTTGAGCTAAGTATCTACCCATAGAGTAAGAACCACCCAAAACTTTAAATGCATTTAATCCAAATCTGTAAGATTCATCTTTTACATATATTCCGCTAACCCCTAATAATTTTGCTAAGTTATCTAATTTAACTAAAGGAGTTTTTTCGTATTGTGGAAAACTCTCATGAAATGCTTTCGCTTTTGCAATTTCTTCATCCTTTAAAAATTCAATTCCTTTTTCTTTTTTCTCTGCTTTAGGTAAGTTATTTAATTTCCATTTTATTTCTCTCATTTATTTTATATTCCCCTTTCAAATTTTTCGATGTCATTATTAATTTTTTATCTTTGTGTCTTTATACAAAGCAATTACTGTGCCAATATTATTTATTCTAAAAACAATTTTTTTATGTTGGAATTACATACTTTTTTCAAATTTATTTAAATTCTGTAAAATCTGAGTGTGAAAAATAAGATTTATAAAAGAAAAAATTCTCATATTGGGAAATTTTTATCAATACGAGAATTATCATTTCGAGAAACCGTTTCTTTATTTTTATTTTCCTTCTATTATGCCTTTAATTTTCTATATGTCTATTATTTTGTCTTGTATATTACTATTTTTACCTTCTATATTTATATGGTTATAACCTTCTATATTTTATGTTTTTATTTTAGCTTTCTATTAGTACTGTTATTTTTATTGACCTACCAATCACATTACAATACATTTAAAACTATTTTCTATATCTAGTTTATTGTTGTTCCTCTTCTAGCTTTCTATATAATGTAGCTAAACCTATCCCTAAATCTTTTGCTATTTTCTTTTTTGTCTTTGTATCTCTTCCATATTTATTTAACAACTTATGTATGTAAGTTAACTCCAATTCTTTAATTGAAAGTATTTTTTCTTGGTTTTCTACTATTCCATCAACTATATCATCTTCAAACTTTATTACCTCATTATTACTCTTAAAACTATTTCCTTTAATATTATAATAGTTCAAAATATCTAATGGAAGCATATCTTTATAGATTATTCCATCTTCTCCAACTAAATTCATCATATATTCAACTGCGTTTTCTAATTCTCTTATATTTCCCGGCCAATTATAATTAATCAACATATTCATCACATTTTTTTCTATTTGATTCAATTTTATATCTAATTCTAAAGAATACTTGGAAACAAATTTCATCATTATAGCTTCAATATCATCTTTTCTTTCCCTAAGGGGTGGTAAATTTATAGGAATTACATTTAACCTATAGTACAAATCATCTCTAAACTTGCCTTCATTCACTAACTTAAGTAAATTTTTATTTGTTGCAGCAATTACTCTTATATCTAAATCTATAAGTTTATTTGAGCCAATCCTTGCAAATTTTCTTTCCTGCAAAACTCTAAGTAACTTCGCTTGTAAAGGCATAGATAAGTCCCCCATTTCATCAAGGAATATGACCCCTTCATTTGCAAGTTCAAACTTACCAACCTTACCTCCACTACTAGCTCCACTAAATGCACCTTTTATATAGCCAAATAACTCACTTTCAAGAAGGTTTTCTGGAATAGCAGCACAGTTTATAGCAATAAATGGCTTATTCCATCTACTTCCTTCAGCATGTATAGCTCTAGCAATTAACTCTTTACCTGTACCACTTTCACCAGTTATAAGAACTGTTGAATTTGACTTTGCTAATTTCTTAGTTCTCTCTTTAACTTTCACCATTGATTCTGAGTTACCAATTATAGACTCTATATCACTATTTCCCCATCCACTGTTGACTTTTCCATGTCCTTTATGGTTTATATATGTCTTATCAAATATGATTATCTTGTCATATTGATTTATATATGGATATACAGGAATTATTTTGGCATTTATATTATAAATTTTGTTATCAATATCAATTTCTAGTAATTCATGCCCATTTGAAGAAGATTCAACAGATATTATTTTTACTGTATTTTCTATTATATCTTTTCCAATATCTAATTTTTTCAAAGCAATATTGTTTATATAAGATATTTTGCTATTTATATCTAATATAATGACACCTTTTTCAACATTTTCTATTATTTCTATCATCATATTCATTTTTCTACTGCTACTTTTTGACACTTCATGTTCTTCTATCTTCATAGAAATTAAATCGCATATATGATTGACAAACTTCAAATAATTATCTATTTTTGCACTTATTTCTACTTTTTTAGTTTTATCTGTACTAATAGCACCAATTACTCCTATAGTACGATTATTATATTTTATTGGGACTGCTATTATTACTTTATTTAGGCATTTCATGTAATGGGAACATTCTATACAAAGCTGATTATCACATATATCTAATACGACTAATTCCTGACCTGTCTGTATAACTTTATCATAAAGAAAACCTTCAGTAACAACGCTTTCATTTATTTTTGATTTATACAGACCTGTGCCACTAATTCTTATTAATCTATCATCAACTATTTCAATATCTACATCTAGCACACTAGCTACTGTTTCAGTGTATTTTATCATTTCCTGTTGAAATTCCTTTAATTTACTTACCATAGTTTCCCCCATTAGAATTTAATTTACCAAATTATCAGTTTAACTATATTTTAACATATAGTTAATTTTTAAAATATATATAAAACATTACTTATTTATATATTTACATTGAAATACATAATAATAATTATAAAAAGATTGTTTTATATTAGGATTACTTTAATTATAATACACAAATAATAAAATACAAAAAAGCTTTCCTCCTATAACAAATATATTTTTGGCACAAAAATATATGTTATATAAGAAAAGCTCAATAGTTAAATATTTAGATAGATTTTTATATAGACTTTTTTAATATAAACTTTTTAATTGTAGACTTTTTTTATTAGTTTTTAATTTTTATTAGTTTTGTCATTGATTTTATTATAATACTGCCATTGCTTCAATTTCTAAAACTGCATCTTTTGGTAATTGAGCAACTTGTACACATGATCTTGCTGGTGGATTTTCTTTAAAATATGTAGCGTACACTTCGTTAATATCATTAAAATCCTTTAAATCTTTTACGAAAACTGTAGTTTTAAATACTTTATCCATAGTTGTACCAGCTTGTTCTAGTATTGCTTTTACATTGTCTAAAGAAGCTTTTGTTGCTTCTTTTGGGTCAGATACTAACTCACCTGTCTTCATGTCTATTGGAAGTTGACCTGATGTAGAAACTATATTTCCAACTTGTATCGCTTGAGAATATGGTCCAATTGCTCCTGGAGCTTTCTCTGTAGCTATTACTACTTTTGACATGATTTCACCTCCTATTATTAAGTTATATTTACAGGAAAATAAAATTTCCTAAACACCAATATTAATATGAACCTTTAGACAAGAAATCAAATCCAAAGTTTCAAATAATCAATACTCAGATTATTATATTTATTTGTGTTCATGTTAATATTTATTAAAGCAATTAGCATGCCAATTTCTTTTTATTCATAAAACTTTATGTAAGCACTTAAAACACCTAAATTGCAACCTTCCCATAAAAAATAATCAGAAATTCGTTTTTTTATAACGTTAATTTTTTTCTCATATCTAGAATTTTACCAACCTGAGAATTCTTGTTTTGAGAATTCGCAAATTTTATTTAAATAGTTCTAAAGTTTTAATTTATTAGGCTATCATGTATGAAAGAACTATGGTTGACAATCCTACTGCTACAAATAGCAACACTTTAATCCAGACCTTATTTACTTTTGTTATCATAGAACCTATTGAAAATATAATAGCCAAGTATAATAGTAACCAAAAAATTATCAATATTCCACTACTGCTGCTGAAAACTTACAAAACTATTTTTTAATGAGCCCATTTATCTTATAAGCTATACATTTATTTTATAAAATATAAGTAAAGTATAAAATTAATTCTTTCAGCAACTTTCTCCCTTCATATTTTTTAAATCTTTTATAGAATTGTATCATGTTTGAGTGAATTTTCATACTATTAAGTCTTTCCCTCTACAAAACACTACCTCTCATTTCATGCCTAATAATGTAAGATTACAGCTATTTTATTGATTTTGATAACTTGATTGACTATACTATTATTAGTTTTTATTTGTATATAAAGCTACTATTTATATGCAAAATTTCTATTTATATAGGGGGTGTTTAATTATGAACAAAAGTCCATTAACAGCAGAAACAACAGAAGAAATGCTAAAAGTACTAAGTGGGAAAGATTATAGTATTGCTTATGATTTGCATGAACTTGGTCAATCACTAGATTGCAAGATTGAACCACGAACAGGAGCTCGTTCTTATCGTATACTATATTCAACTAAAAAACCAAAACGTAGTCTATTTACTATTGAATGTAATGAGAAAAAATGGAGAGTTAAAGCAAACCTTTATAATCTAGATACATATAGAGACACTGTAGAAGAATGCTCTAAAGTTATTAAAGATAGTATTACAAAAACTCGTACTTGTAAAAAATGTAATCCAAAGTGTATTGGTGGTTCTTCATTTGAATTAGATGGTAAATCCTATTTAACTTGTGTAGGAAGTGGACATTATTTTGCTAATATGGAAGAAATCGATTGGAAAAATCTAAAAAAGTTAATTATTAAAGAAAATGATATTATGAAAGAATCTATTTAATACGCTACTAACTACTAAAAGCAAAACAACTACTAAAACACATATAAATTTAGATATCAAATAAATGATAAAAATGTGCATAGATTTGTATGTATATCAAAAATCTGTGTATATTAAAAAACTGAGTATACCAAAAAGGCTGTAGATAAATTTACTTTTCTGTAAATCTAATTATAGCCTTTATGTATTGCTTTTACTATATAACCATTAAAGTTATTTTGTAATCTTAAATTCCCATCTCCATGTACTGTTTCTATTATATAATCACAATCATTTATGTTACATTTCAATATCGACTTTATCAGATAATAAGCTTTAAATACATAAACTTAAGGAGTTATCTGAAAATGACATAACTCTATCAGCAACATAAGAACATGTATTAAAATATATCTGTAGTAAAGATAACTATTCTATGATATTAGAAAACTATATTAAATATTCTGTTAATTCTGCAATAATATAAGACTAGTATTTTAAACTTCTTTATTAGTTTTTGTATTATTATATTCAGCTATATTTATAAAAAATGAACCCTGTTGTAAGGATTCATTTTTTTATATTATTTATTACTTATTTTTTTGAGTTTCAGGGGATTTTGGGGGTGCAGGGACTTCATAATAATATACAGTTTCTTTTCCAATAAGTTCAGAACCAAGTTTTACCCATTCTCCTCCATAGGTAGATTTTATCTGAGAAATATCTGAATCTAATGATGTAACAATAAGACCCTGTTGAGCTCTAAATATATTTTTTTTCTCATCGCCAGTGCCAGTGCCAGTTTTAAAACTCAATTTCCCATTATCTAACATTAACAAATTTCTATTTTTGTGATATCCCTTCAAGTTAATACCATTAACAATCTCTGGAACAGATGAGTCAATAAATATATAATCATTAAAGTTATTTTTTAACCTTAAATTTCCACCTCCGTGTACTGATTTTACTATATAATCATAAGCATCTATGCTACATTTCAGTGTAGAATTTGGTATTTGAAGAGTTTCAAATACATAAACTTTATGCTTATATTCTAATCCATCATCCCAATTATCTTTATTATCACTAAGCAAATTAACATGGCAATTCTTAAAATTCTCTCCATAGAATAATGAATATGCATCTTCTTTCCTATTTTCCATATTTGAATAAGTATCATAATCTGTATTATAATAATACTGACCACATCTTCTTATAATCCCAGATATAGAAGTATTAATCATTGTACCAAATGCAAAACCACAATGTCCACATTGATCAATAGTAATATTATTAATCTTATAACTACCGCCACCCTTACTTCTAAGGCCTACTTCTTGTATTTTCTCGATTTTAATATTATTCAGACTAGCTCCTACCTTAATTTCCATACCCTTTTGGCATTCATATATTCTACTGTTTGAAATAATTATGTCATTTCCTGTATCAATACCTAGCCCGCAAGAGGAAACTGTAATATCATTTACAATTGAATAGTAAGGAATTTGAATTCCTGTACCTGAGAAGCCAGTTATATAAAGATTTTCATAATGACCTAGGCCTGTAGTTTCAGCAGTACATGTAATTGCTGATACCCCCTTCATTTCTTCATTATTCTCATTTCTCTTAATGAACATTTCATAATGATAATGTGGATTTCCTTTTGTTGGGGGTTCATCATGAACAATCATCTCACAGCTATCAGAATAAAAACTTATATTTTTAATACATTGTTTTCTTCCTGTCAATGTAATAATACTCATATTAGGAACTCCACGTGTTATAAATTCTGTAGCAGATGTTGATGAATCAGAATCTCCATGTAAGGTTATTTCTTTATCAATCGCAATACCAGTTTTAAATAGGTATTTACCTTTTGGGAAATACAAAATACAAAAATCTGTTTCACTAATAATTTTCTGTATAAAAGGTCCTACATCTTCTGTCCCATCATTTTTAATATCAGGCTCTCTTTCTAATACGTTAATCCATTTTTTATTCTTAATTTCTTCCATAATATTATCTATTCCTTTCTTAATTTACTCAATACCAAAAGGTTATGTGCTTTTGGTATTAAATGAATTTTTATAGTTACCAATTGTACTATATAAAATTTATTGAAACTAATAACTAGACCATTGGCAAAATACTTGCTTAAGTCTAATATATTTACTTACTTATCTATCACTTTATAATAGTGTATAGTTCTTCCAACTTCTACTTTTTGACTTATTTTCTCCAATTTTACTTTATATTGACCAGAAACTGTATTGATATTACTAGTTGATGTTGATATAATATCATTTACCTGTGGGCTATGCATCTTAATATTGCCATTTATATACATCTCATCATTTTTTATCTTTATTTTGTCATTATGACCTTTTTCAGATATACCAACTCCATTAATACTACTAAGTTCACCATCATAAAATATAACTATTTGTTCTTTATTATTGTATATTAGGTTTCCTTTTTCTGAATTAACAACCATATCAGTAGCATCTATATTGCATCTTAATAATACATTCTTGGCTTCAAAAGCTTCTATAAGATATATCTTATGTTCCCTAAATCTTAAATCCCCTTCCTTAAATTTATCTTTCCCTTTATCATCCCAATAGTCTCCATTGTCATTTGCGATTGTTATATTACTTGACTCTATTGAATTCCCATAAAATAAGGAATAAGCTTCCTTAACTCTCTCGTCTAACTTCAAATAGTCATCATAGTTAAAATTAAAATAAAATTGACCACATCTTGAGATATTTCCTGATACGTAGGTATTAGACATTGAGTCAAACTTGAATCCGCAATATCCACATTGGTCAATTGTAACATTTGTAACAAAGTTTAAGCCCTTACCAATATTGTCAATAGCAATCCTACCAACTTCTTCTACTCTCATACCATTAATAAAAGTTCCAGTAGAAATTTCCATTCCATAATCACATCCCCAAGTCTTTCCATTAGTAATTATTGAATCTTCTCCTGTACTAATACCACGATTACATGAAAAAACAGTAATATCGTTTACTGTAGAATTATTAGGCATCTTAAGTGCAATTTCACCGAAGCCACCAAAGTCTACATTTTCATAATGTCCAGGCCCTTCTGATACATTTTCACATACAATTGCTGATATACATTTCCCTTTGTGTTCACTTGTGAATATTATTTCATGATGAAATCCTGATTCACCATTTGCAGGAGGTTCCTCAGGTGTCTTCTTGCTATTGCAATTGTTTGATTGGAAAGAAATACTTTTAATACAATGCTTTACTCCCTTTATGGTTATCATTGTAAAACTTTCAATTGTACCATCTTCTACCTTTTTTTGATCGAATTTACCAGAAAATTGTGTTGTTCCTGAATAATAATCTGGACTATTTGGATTATTTGACCTAAAATATGTGTCTCCACATAGTGTTAATCGTTTGTTAATCTCTATACCACTTGTAAATAAGTACTTCCCTTTTGGAAAATATATAATAGAGTCTTCTGGTGCAGCATTTATAATTTCTTGCACCCTAGAACTTACATCTTCTGTTTCATCTCTACAAACTCCATAATCTAAAACATTAATCCAGCCACCTGTTTCTTTAATTATTATAGGTTCTCCCATAATTCGCTACCTCCTAAGTTTAAAACTAATCGTTTATTTTTTTATAATAGTACATAGGTTCTCCATTAAGTGTTTTTACACCAATTTGTTCCCATGTTCCACTATGCAATTTACTTATCTCTACTTCTGAATCTAATATTGAAGATATAACAGAATTCTTCTGTAATTTAGGAACCACTAAATCTTTTCCCCCATCATCTACATAAAGTGTATTATCAATTATCTTAAGTAAATCACCTTGATTTACATCAGAAACTTGAACTCCGCCTACAGAACAAATCTCACCATCATAGAACTTATAAGTATTTCTACCATTTTCTAATAGTAAGTTACCTTTTGCACATTGTATAAAGCTATCAGCTTCAGCATCACATTCTAGAGTTACATTAGTTGTTTCATTCGCTTTGATTACATGTATCTTGCGCTCTAGACCATTTTCTAGAGTATCAACATTATTATTCATCAATACAATATTGCAGTTGTCTAAAGTGTCTCCATAAAGTATAGAATAAGCTCCTTCTTTTTTATCTGGAAGATTTTTATAAGTATCATAGTCAACGTTTTTATAATATTGGCTACAGTTAGTAAATCTTGCAGTTATCTGGCTATGAGACATTTTTTCAAACATAAACCCACAGTATCCACATTTATCAACTGCAAGATTAATCATAAGATTGAAACCAAGTCCTTTATTATTAATACCTACTTCTTGAATATCTTCTATTTTTACATTGTTTAAGCTGACACCAGTTGTAATTTCCATTCCATTTTTACATTTATGAATCTTACTACTAGAAAGCATAGATTTTTCTCCAAGTTTTATACCAAGACCACATGAGGTAACAGTAATATCATTACCAGTTGCATAAAGTGGAATTTCAATTCCTGTTCCCGAAAATCCAGAAATATATAGATGTTCAAAATGTGATAGACCTTGTACTCCTTCACCTTCTGTTATAGCAGATACATCTTTAGGTAATTCATTTTTTATTTCACGATTATCATAGTAAAAGTTAATATTTTTTATAGTTTGATTTGTCTCTGTCAATGTAACAATACTCATATTAGAAACGCCTCTAGTTATAAAATTTGTTGCTCCTATAAATGGTTTTTTATTGTCTTCACTTTCACTTAATTCTAGAACATCTCCTCCATAATAAGAATTTCCTTGAAGTGTTATTTGTTGGCTAATCTTAATACCTTTTTCAAATAAATAGTCACCGTTTGGAAAATATATAACAGAATCTTTTAGTGATTCATCAGAAACAATATCTTGTATCATATCACTTACATCAGATTTTCCAGTAATGTCTATTTTGCTATTTAGTTCCAGCACATTAACCCAGTCTGGAGTTTTAGTTTCAATTGCCATGATTAATTCCTCCTTTTAAAATTTAAATTATTTGTATATACAGGAAGAAGTGTATTTTTACTATAATCATAATAAATCTATATTTGTTTATGACATTTGAGATAATCTTTATCATTAGAATACTTTATTTTTTGCTAATTAATAGATCTGTTCTTTTTAGTCTTATTACTACTAAAAAATTAATCTGTGAAATCATATAAAATATACTAAATAGATTCAATATTGTATGCCAAATAAGCTGATAGATTTTATCTTCTCATAGTCACACATTTCCTGTAACTCCTATACTAGCATTAAAATTCATCTTATCAGTAGTTGATTTGTTTATAAACTGTTTATATTTTGTCCATATTTTTATTTACATTTAATTTATAAATCATTTATAATTTACTTATTTTATAAAATTATTAGTTAGTTTATTAAAAGTTAGTACTTATATTTATGATATGATAATAAAATATGAGGACTGATGTTATAGATGAAAAATCTTTAGAAATATTATTAAAATTAGATAATAGTATTAAAATTAGCAACAGACTTGATATAATTGACAATAAGCTTGATATGACTGATTACAGACTTGATACAACTCAAAATGATATTATATAAATTAAATTAGATGAAAAAACTAATTTTCAAATCTAGCAATTATATACAACAAAAAACTGTAAGTAAATTTGTTTTACACAAATCTACTTACAGCCTCTAAATGGTAGAATACTCTTAGTCTACTATTTATTTTATCTAGATTATTCTGGAGTCACTCCATCAATAAAATTTAGAGAATCTAACGCTCTTAAAAATACCTCTTACCTACACTGACTTACCCATTTCATATGCCTGTTTCATTGCTACACTTTCTTTAATATCACCTACATGCCAAGCTCCTACGCCATAAACTATACCTTTTTCCTTAGCACCGTTTAGACATGATGTAAATCCTCTGAATCCTTCTAATGTTCTTTCCATAGCTTGCTCACTATTGTCTGCTGCGGCAACAATGAAATAAAACTCTTTTCCAGAAATTTCAGTGTATCTCGAACAGGTTCTATCAATCATAGTTTTCATTTGTGCATTCATAGTATAAAAATAAACTGGAGTTGCCAAAACAATAACATCTGCTTTAATCATTTTTTCAAGAATTTCTTCCATGTCATCTTTTTGTGGGCAACTTCCACCTTTCTCATAACAGACTCCGCATCCTACACAATAATTAACTTCCTTATCTTTCAAAAATATTTTTTCTACTTGATTTTTAGATTCCAATGCCCCTTGCATAAATTGGTCACATAGTAAATCAGAATTCCCACCTTTTCTAGGGCTTGCAGACAGTACAAGTACACTTTTATTCATAAGACAATACCTCCGTTCTTTGACTCTCACTATTATTCTTTAATGTTTTTTCTTTTTCAATAACTTTATCTTCATATCCATCAATCTTACTATTTAATCGTTCTAAAGTTTTCTGCATATCTTCTATTCTTCTAGAAAGCTGATTTCGTTGTTCTATTAAAAGGTCTTTTCTCGCTTTTATAGTTTCATTCCCTTTTTGAAACATAGTTACATACTCAATCAATGTCTCAATGGAAAGCCCTGCACTTCTCATACATTTGATGAAATTAACCCACTCACAATCTTTTTCTGTAAAAGACCTAATTCCACTTTTGTTTCTACTTACAGGTGGTATTAAGCCAATTCGTTCATAATATCGTAAAGTATCTGCTGAAAGTTCGTATTTTTTACTCACTTCTGAAATTGTCACACAAATCCTCCTCCTTTCTTGATAGTGTATAATTTAAAATTCGATTAAACAGTTTGACTGACATTTCATCAATTTCAACTTTTCTATATATCATTAATTATTTTACTTATATTTCATTAACTTCAATTTTTCCGTATAACATTAATTATTTTATGGTAACAATTATTTTTCAAAAATTTCTGCTACATTCTTTAAAGAGTCTACAATTTTAATGTGTTGTGGACAATTTTTTTCACACTGTTTACATCCAATACAATCTGACGCTTTTCCATAAGTTTTAGTGTAGTTATTATAGTAAACCATTTGTGTTGAAAATCCAGTATTAAGAGCTTGCTTTTCTGCATTGTATAAAGCAAAATAGTTTGGAATAGCAATATTTTTTGGACATCCTTCTACACAATATTGGCAAGCAGTACATGGAACTGCAATTGCTTCATTTATAATTTCTACTGCTTCATCTATAACATCATATTCTTTCTGTACAAATGGTTCAAAATTTTGCATATATCCTGTGTTATCTAATAGTTGTTCCATATTTGACATTCCACTTAAAACCATCATGACATTATCTTTACTTGCTGCAAAACGAATTGCCCATGATGGCACTGACATATCTGGATTGTAATCATTAAATAATTTTTCGGCTCTTTCTGGTATTTTTGCTAGTGTACCACCTTTTACTGGTTCCATAACGATAACAGGTTTATTGTGTTTTGTTGCTACTTCATAACATTTTCTAGATTGTATGCTTTCATTATCCCAATCCAAATAGTTAATCTGTAACTGAACAAAATCTACTTCTGGATGTTCATTCAATACTTTGTCTAATAGTTCTGCACTATCATGAAAAGAAAAACCAATATTTTTTATTTTTCCTTCTTTTTTCTTTTCTTCAATAAACTTAAAGCTGTCAAATTTCTTGGCTACCTCATAATGTGATACACCTATATTATGTAAAAGATAATAATCAAAATAATCTACACCACATTTTTCTAACTGTTCATTAAAAATAGACTCCTGCTCTTCTTTTGCTTTCAAAGCCATTAGTGGTAGTTTTGTAGCTACAGTAAAACTTTCTCTTTTATGTCTCTTTACTAGAGATTCTCTAAGTGCTATTTCACTTTTACCCATATGGTATACATATGCTGTATCAAAATATGTAAATCCTCTCTCTAAAAAAGTATCAACCATCTTATTTAAGTAATCCATATCAATACTTGTAGCATCATTTTCATCTTTTATTGGTAAACGCATTAATCCAAATCCTAATTTTTTTTGTTCCATTGTCCTGCTTCCCCCTTTAAGTATTCTCTACTTTAACTTATTCTTTTAAATACTTATAAACTTTCTATAATTATACTTTACTACTTAGAGTTAACTTCAAGTCAATAGTTTTTTTATTTTTTAATTAAATACTATGAAAATTTATCTATTCTTTATTAATTAGATAGTTTTTAATCCCTAATATCTTTTTTAGAGTTTATGGATAATTTTTATAAATATAGTCTGTGATAAGGATGTATATAAAGTCATCCAAAAACAAATGTTCTAGAGAACAACAGGCAGTGAGTTTGTAAAAAAAGAAAGTAGGATCAGGCAATTTTAAATATGTTCTGACCATTTGTGGTGTTGGTTACAAATTCAGTTATGATAAGATAAAATGAAATGTATTCAAATCAGAGTTTAAAGAATAAGCTATTTGTAACACTTCAACCTTGTAAGAGTAGTGTATCAATTGAAAATTACTAATTTCAATTGATATACGCTTTTATTTCTTATAACTATCATTCTAAACTAAATATATATAGTAAAAATGCCCTTAAAATCCATTTATTTAGATTTTAAAGGCATTACTTTTATTTTTAGGCATGAGTATAGCAACTATTCTTAAGTGAAAAAATATTCATTTTTCATGATATAAATTTACATTTAGATACATATCACTAATTAGATATAATTTTACCATCGTTAATAGTTATAATATTATCAGCGCTCTCAGCTATTTCATTATTATGAGTTATCATAACTAATGTCTGTTTATATTCATTAACACAAAACTTTAATACGTCCATTACTTCTTTAGTCGTTTTACTATCTAGATTTCCAGTTGGTTCATCCGCTAATATTACTGAGGGCTTATTTGCAAGTGCTCTAGCAATTGCAACCCTCTGC
Source organism: Clostridioides sp. ZZV14-6150 (assembly GCF_020657875.1). Lineage (NCBI taxonomy): Bacteria > Bacillati > Bacillota > Clostridia > Peptostreptococcales > Peptostreptococcaceae > Clostridioides > Clostridioides sp. ZZV14-6150. Next base: position 36,552 of record NZ_JAGWDA010000013.1, read on the forward strand.
TGTTGTCCCCCTGATAGTTCATTTGGGAACTTCTTAATTTGCGACTTAAGACCTAATTTAATTATTAAATCTTCTATATATAATTTATCTACCTTTCCACCACTAAGTGAAACAGGCAATATTATATTTTCATAAACACTTATAACTGGTATTAAATTAAAACTTTGAAATATGAACCCAAATTCTTTACTTCTTATCTTAGACAATTTATCATCATTTAAAGTATATAAATCTAAATTATCCATAAATACTTTACCTGAAGTAGGTTTATCAAGACCTGCCATACAATGAAGCAACGTACTCTTTCCAGAACCACTTTGACCAATTATAGCTGTAAATTTATGAGGTTGTATTTCTAAAGTAATCCCGTCAATAGCTCTAACTTCGCTATCACCCTTACCATATATTTTTCTTAAATCTATAGTTTTTAAAGTTTTCATAAATTCGCCCCCCAAAATTAATCGTTATCTTTTATTCCTTCAATAATATTCATCTTTTTAAAATCTCTATTACTTGTTATTACTCCGATTAAGCATACAATAATAGATATAAGGAAAAATATAATTGATTCCTTAATTGGAAATGTAAAAGACATAAAATGCTCTATTCCAAAGTTTTTATAAGCATTATTATTCCAGTTTACAAATTTAATTAAATTTATTATAGATGGAATTAAAGCAATTATAAAACTTAATACTGTATATGCTAATGCTTCATAAATAACCATTTTCTTCATATTTCTTACACTTAACCCTATTGCTCTAAGTGTTGAAATTTCTTTTCTTCTCATAAGAAGGCTCGTTCTTATTGTACAGAAAATATTAACACCTGCTATTATTAAAACTAACAATATTATTGATATCTGTGATTTAATATAATTTACATGCGCTGTCTTTCCCATCTCTTTAAAACTCAATCTACTATCAAATTTAGATAAATGTATACTGTTAGAAATTTCTTCTACTTCTTTATTTACAATTTCATCATATGAGTCTTCTAAGTTTATGCCTAATTTAGTGTATTTCTGTGCATCAGTAAGGTATTTAGCATGATTGTTAGATGTGATAACCTCAAATTTACGACCAGGCCCACCATCTCCTTTAAATGCCCATTCAGGATTTAAGGTTGCACATACTCTTACTTTACTTTCTTTATATAAAGTTTTATTATTCTCTGTAATCGGAACTTTTATTGTTATTATATCCCCTACCTTTACATCTTTAAAAACATTTTCATATGTATGGTCATCAACTTCATCATAGTAATAATTATATACTGCTATATTTGGATATCCACTTGTAATTTTGCTGATATCATCTAAAATCCCCTTTTGTACAAAGTTTTTTAATGTCTCATTTATATAATCATTTTCATAGAATTTTAAATTCATTTCATATTCCATTGTATCATTTTCTTGGATTCCATTGTGCTTTGTAAATTCTTTATTTATCTCATTCTTTTTAAACTCGAAGATTCCGCTTTCTACTTGAATCTTATTTATACTCTTTACACCATCTATATTTCGTATTTTATTTACATCATTATCTGTATATTTTAAATTATCTACATCTGAAATTGCTCCAACAAATTCCATTGTTATATCATATTTATTATATATATCCTCAATTTTATTACTTACCTCGTCTTGCATACTTGAAAATGTAGTTATAAATACATATCCTCCTAGTGCAATTGATATCATAGATATAAACGCTCTACCTTTATTTCTTCCTATATTTTTAAGTCCCATAAACCCATAAAAACCAAATATTCCACTTAAAAGTTTATTTAACTTATAACTTTCTCTATATTTTTTAACCCTATCAACTTTCTTTGTAGCTTCAATAGGTGATATTTTACCTATATTCCAAATAGGTATAACACAAGAAATAATCACAGAAAATACTCCTATTATTATAGCTTTCATAATATTTGCATTACTTACATATAATTTTGGATTTATTGATGCCTGTTTATATAGTTGTATATTGTGACTATTAATTCCTATATATGAAAATATTACACCTAATATTAATCCACCAATTATACCTGCAACCATTATGATTAATGCTTGGTATATTATTATACATCTAACATTTTTCTTACTTGAACCTATTAGTCTAAGTAAACCCATTTCTCTTATTGTTTCATTTAATGTTATATTAAAAATATTAAATATGAAAATTGATGCTGTAATTATAATTAAAACTTCTCTTTTAAAAACATCTGGATTAATATTTTCTTCTATATCCATGGTTTTTATCATAAGTGGAGAATTTGGTATGCAACTATACCTTCCTATATTATTTCTTCTCATAATATTTTCAGCTTGTCCCCTAATATCTTTCCAACCAGTCTTTAAACTTAATATACTATTATAACTAATTGTATCTTGTGGTATTATGTTATTATTTTCATCACTTTCATAAGTAAATGCTTCAAGTTCATAAACATAGTCATAATATCCCTTTGGTTTTTCTATAACTCCTACAAGTTTAAATTCTTTATCTATAGTATAAATTTGATTACTTCCCTTTGAGTCTTTATATTCCTTTTTTACTGTAAGATTTATAGTAGAATTTAATGTATCAGGTATATTCATTGCTTCTAAAGCCTTTTTTTCTATTACTATTTCATTACTACTTTTCGGAAGTCTACCTTTTATCAATTTACTAGACTTTCCTGTTAAGTAATCTTTGTTCATTGATTTTAGTAAGACAGAATTTCCTTTTTTATCTACAACATTACCTAAATTTTGTACTGTAGTAATTTTTGATACATTCTCATCACTTTTTAATTTTTCAATACTCTCTAGGTTTAAATCAGTACATTCTACATGATGTCCACCATAAAGTTTTTGTACTGCATTTAAATCATTTTTATTTTGAGAATCTTTTATAACATTCAATCCAAATATCAAGATTACACCTAATACAACACCTAGTATCAAAAGTGAAGTTCTAAGTTTATCTTTCTTTAAATATGCTAGTGACATCTTTAAGTATATTCCCATAAATTCCCCTCATCTTTTATAATTTATTTCTCCAAGTGAATTGGTAGATGTTTTAAATTGTTAAGTTCCTTAATATTTGTCAGTTCATGACCATCACTTAAATCATATATTTGTAATAAAACTTTATTTATACATAAAGCATATTAATCATCACTACAAAAATATTGATATTCATATTGAGAATCATTTTTATAATACACCTTATAAAGTACTTCCTCATAACTTGCTTTTTTTGCTTTTTCTTTTGTAATTTTACTTATATCATCTTTTGAGACACCCTGTTCTACCATGTATTTATTAATGCGTTTCTCAGTTTCATTACAAGGTCTAAATTAATTATCATATACAAAAAAACTATAGTTAATACTAATAAAATATCTAGATATTTTTTCATATAAACCTGCTTATTTTAATAAAAATTGCCATATTTAAAATCATTACAAGGAGCTTTAACTATGTTATAAATTTTCTGATACACTAAGACTTTGGAATATCGAAATCATAATTGCAGTTTAATTGTAAAGTTTTAATGTGTTTTCCAGATTTATTAACTTGAACAGCTTGAATTAGTATATCATTCTTAGTAAAGAAATTTTACAAGGCCTTCTTCTTCATCAAACCTTTTTGCAATTTCATCAAAGAATTCTTTCTATGTTAACTTAGTATTAGTTAATGATTCAAATATGTTGTATATAGCTTTAACATATTTATCTTTTTCAGATAATCCCATATTCTCAGGATATTCCTTAACACACAGAATATGTAGTATAGCCTTTCCTTTTTTATAGTCTTCAGATATAGAGTAATTTAAACTTTGGATAGATTGTGCAGGAGGATTTTCGAAACCTCCTATAGACACTATAAAACTGCCATCTGGAGATGAATTGGCAATCCTAAGACCACTATCTACTATAGGAGAATTTTTTAGATGCATCTTGTTTAACCTTATACACTCCTTCTAAAGAGTTAATTTTTTTTGAGTACTTCTCAAATAGTTTAATGGCTTCATCTTCTTCAATTGCTTGAATTTCAGTTTCAATTGAGTTTTTTGATGAATTCCCAAAAGGTATATATCCTACCCTCAAACCTACACTTATACTTGAAACTAATATCATAGCTAATATAGATTTTTTTACTTTCATATACTTTCTTCCTCCATTATATTTCTATTTGTCAAGCATTTATTAATTATTTACAATAGTACCTTCGTATGCAACTAATCCTTCTAATAAATATCAGAAACTCCATAATTTTTTATATCATAAAAAAATAAGGACACTATCTTTTATTATTAATAAAGATAACACCCCTATTCTTTAGTATCAATATATATGCTCCAACTAGTAGCTTAATCGACCCAACTGTCATTATTTTGTTTTAATGGTATATATATGCTTAGTATAAATTTTTCTTTCTGCTCTTCAAATAATAATTCTCCATTGTATTTTTCTAAAGATGATTTAACACTTTTAAGCCCAATTCCATGCATGAATTTATCTACTTTATCAGTTAATAACACATTTTTATGAACTTTAATACTGTTAACTTTACTATTCTCACATTTAATTACAAAAAATGATTTTATTATGGTTCCTTTAACCCTAATATACTTACCAATATTTTCATCCATTATTTTATCACATGCTTCTATTGCATTATCTAAAATATTATCAAATATACTAGATACATCTATTTGTCTTATAAAATTAACTTTTGAAAAGTTAATATCACAAGTAAAGTTAATTCCTTTTTTTATACATAATTTACTTTTTTCATTTATTATTATATCCAATATCATATTACATGTATTATGAATAGATTTAAATTCTTTAATTTCATCTTTTAAGTTATTACTATACTCATTAATATCCATACTATTATTTTTAAGACTATCTATACAGTAAATATGATTATTTATATCATGATAAAGCTTTTTTACCTTCATATGAGACTCTTGAATACTTAAATAATAAGCATACTGCATATCTAGTTTATTTTTTATTAGTCCATTCTGAGCTTTTATTTTATTCTCTTTTATTATCTGTCTAAATAATAATATAATAATTATACTACTAGCCATTATTAACTTTGGAGTTACAACATAATCAAATACATACCGATCTGAATATAATCCAAATCTCTCTAATTTCTTTGATATATAAATTATAATTATATTAATTGCATTTGCCATTAAAGCAAATAACAAGTATATATAATTTTTTTTATCACTATTAAGTAATTGTAAATGATTGGTAAAAAACTTAAATATAAAATAGATAAATATATATGTAAATATAATAAAAAGATTAGTATATATATATATATTTACGTTGTCAAAATAAGATACTAAAAGCGATTCTTTGGATGAAATAGAGTATCCTGTAATTAAAAGAAATAAAATTCTATATACAACATAATTGAGCAAGTCGTAATATACATTAAACAAATAAAATAAAATTATATATTTAATATACCCAATTTTATAAAAATAGATATAGTATATCCCCCACACACTAAATACTATAACATAAATCAAATTGTTAATATTATTACCATTAATTTGATCTATATTATTCAATTGAGCTATAATATAAATTAATAATAATAAAATATAAAATACAATTTTCTTATTTTCTTTACCTTCTTTGTTATAAGTTAATATCCCTTTCAGTATAATAAAACGTATAAATATTGATAAAATTAGCAATAACTCAGACATAAGTTTTAACATATTATATCACCAAGAAATTTTAAAAATTTCTCCTTAACATCTTTATATCTATATCTACTAACAGGTACTTCTTCTCCATTTTCTAATACTGCAATATTTGGCTTTATATTTTCTACATAATTTAAATTAACTAGAAAACTTTTATGGCATCTTATAAATTTATCCTGATTTAAGTCTTTTTCTATTTTTTCTAGACTATAACACACATTAAAACTTTTGTTTATTGTGTGTATTAACATTTCCTTTTTTTGAACTTCTATATACACTATTTCATTTGAGTTAATCTTATATGTATTAGACTTATTCTTTATTACAATATAATTGTTTTTATTTATTTCAATCTCCTTAATGCAAGTTAGTACATGTTTTTTTAATTCCTCTAATTCTATAGGCTTTAATAAATATCTATAAGCTCTTACCTCATATCCTTCTTGTACATAATCGATTAAAGAAGTTATAAATATTATCTCCATTTTATTATCTACTTCTCTAATCTTTCTTGCAGTATCCATTCCATTTATTTGACCCATTTGTACATCAAGAAGTAATATATCTATGTATTTTGAATTTCTTTCAAGTAACTCTTCTCCAGAACTATATTTTTGTATTTCATATTTTTTATTTCTATTTTTTAATATATTATCAAGGTAACCTTCTATTAAGAATTGTACTTCTTTTTCATCTTCACAGATTGCGATTCTAATCATAAGTCCCTCCCAATTTAATATTAAAATTTATATATATTTAAATGTGATTTTATATATCTCATACCTTAGGATAATACATTTAAATTATTTTTTATTAATACTCAGATGTAAATATATAGAAAACAAAATATTTGTAAAGTATGGGCATACATTTTATGTATATATTGAAGATTTAGTTAAAATTGATTATTTTATACCCAATTTTCACAAATTTAAATTAAAGTTTAATCGCTAGCTGTAATTAACACCTTATATAATCCACCTTCAGCTGATAAATCCTTATCACTTCCAGATTCAATTACTTGTCCTTTTTCTAACACATATATATTATTGGCATCTTTTATAGTTGAAAGCCTATGAGCTATTACAATTACAATTTTATCCTTTATGTATTTATTTATATTATTTAAAATATTATTTTGAGATATATTATCAAGTGCAGATGTAGCTTCATCTAAAATAATAATTTTACTACTACTTATAATTGCTCTAGCTATTTGTATTCGTTGTTTTTGGCCTCCTGATATCTTAACACCTTTTTCACCTATTACTGTATCTATTCCATTTTCTAAAGATTTCAATAAGTTATCAAGACCTACAATATTACATATTTTCAAGATTTCTTCATATGAAAATTTCTCCCTAAAATCTATATTATTTTTAATTGTATCATCAAATAAAAAAACATCTTGATTCACAATGTGAACATTACTCCTTAAAGATTTAAGATTTATATTCTTTATATTTAAATCATCTATTAAAATTTCTCCATCTGTTACATCCCAGAGTCTATACAATAAACTTATTATAGTCGACTTTCCACATCCACTTTCACCTACTATAGCTGTTGTTTCACCTTTTTTAAATATCATATTTAAATTTTTCAAAACATTATTTTCTTTATTTGATTCCACATAATCAAAATATACATTTTTTAGTTCAACTCTATCAACGTCAATTTGGCTTATTTTAAAAGCACTATTTTCAACTTTTATATCTATTGGCTCGTCTATTACAGAGTATACTCTATCAATGGATACCTTAGCTTGGGCTATTTGATTTGCAGATTTTATAATGTTCATACAAGGACCTATTAGCATATTTGTATATTGCTGAAATGCAATAAGCTCACCAATTGAAAACTGTCCCTTTATTATTTTATATCCTCCATATCCATATATAGTAACTATTATAGCACTATTTAATATTTTAGTTATAGACATATTCCCAACTATAATAAGATTTAACTTAAGCATATTATTCATTAAGTCTCTTTCTTTTTTTATATAGCTTTTGAAAAACTTTAATTTGGACTTTGATATAACTATATTTTTTATATTAGATACATACTCTTGAATAATATTAAATAGATTTCCATTAGCTTTTCTTATATTAGTAGTTTTATTTGAAATATGCCTTCTCATTTTACTTTGAATAAAAACTAAAATTAATTCTATTAAAATAACTATTAAAAGAAGGTCTTTACTCATGTTTATCAAAAATATCATTGAAAAAATAGCTGTGAACACATTTGTAATCATATTAAATAGCAACTCTACATTAAAATTTTCTATAATAAACATATCTTGATTTATTATAGATAAAAGATTTCCTGATTTTATTTCTGAAAAATATCTTCCAGATAAACATGAAAGGTGATTCAACAACTTAACCTTCAATGAAATAGTAACTTTATTTTTCATAACTGTATATAGGTATTCCAAAACCAACTGGATTAATGGATTTAAAGTACTAATTATAAAATATATTATTATTAATTTTGTTAACAAGTTCATATTACCTTTAGTGATTCCATCATCTAATATACGCTTTGTTAATTGAGGAATAACCAATTCTAGGGCTGCAACTAAAATAACAAGAAAAAATGAAATAAATATTCTAAATTTATTTTTTTCAAATACACACTTTGAAAATCTAATCAAATTCTTATTCATCATTGCACACCACCAATCAAATGTAAATATCATATTTTTTGCTTATACATGAATCAATAAGATTTATCAATAGATATAAGTTATCTAATTCATATAGAAATATATTTCTGTAATCTACACTTATATTAAATTCATCATTAATAGCTCTTAAAAATTCATATGCATTGTGATTTCCAATTTGAGTAAAATTATTAAGGAGGGAATGCTTTTCTACAAAATTTAAGTTTACATTGTTATTAGAAAATTTTTGATTAATTAAATTAATTACTTTTTCGGCTATGTTTTGTTTGTTAATATCTGATTTATAGCCACTTTTATGTAAAAATCTATATTTTTTGTAGTAAGTTCTTATTTTACTTTCTTCAATTAACACATTTTCTAAATCTTCAAATTTTAATTTTCCAAATCTTGTATAAATATCAGCTATTATCCCCGTTGCAATAGAAGCTGCTCTACTATTTTTACCAAAATGAGTTACTTTATTATTAAATTCAAAAAATCGTTCTTTAGAATTCGTATACATTTGTATATCCTCATTTTCTTTATAAATATAATCTTCATCTCTACATATTTCTCTCTTACCTTTAACACCTATTACCGATTTAAAAAAAGTTGGATAACTTTCACTACCTTTTGCTTTATTATGGTGAGAACATATGATTATTTTCTCATTTTTATGTAACTTATCACATATATATTTCAATTCTTCTTTGTATACACTGTTTAATGTAGATGCAGATATATTAATTAAGTCTATATCTGCATTTATGAGATTTTCCAAGGCTTTTACTAAATTAAGTGAATTAGTTCCTCCTTCTTTATCAAATATTTTAATAGGATAAATTTCAACATTTTGGCATATTTCAATTATAGTTTTTGCACATAAGGTTCCATGACCATGTAAGTCATATATATCTGAGATTAAATTTTTATTCATAATTTGAAAATCATTATTATATTTTAAAAAAATTTTCAAATTACTATCATATATATCTATACCTGTATCTATTATTGCTATTTTTATTTTTTTCATAGTTATCACCTTTTGCTAAAGACTATATTTTTGTTTGATTTTAAAAATATCTACCAAATTTTGTGATATAAATTTTCTCTGATAAGTTTACAATTAATATCAAAAGCTACTTTATCATTTTTTATTAAATTGGTTTGTGCTGGACATGTATTGCAAAATATATTTATGCCACAACTTTTACAGTTTTCATTATTATTTTCTTTCAAATTATCAAAATTTTTAAAAGCTATGTAATCTCTTTTATATAATTTTTCGATAGATGAAGAATTAAAATCTTTCATATTACATATTTTATATTCATCATCAGTTAAATTTGGACATAAATACAAATTGCCCTCATCACTTATATGTAATTGATTTATACCAGCATTACAATGACCAGTATCTATCTGTTCATATTCATAGTTTTTATACTCATCACTTGGAGTAAAAAACAGTGTACCATCTTCTAGATATTTATTATTATTTTCTAGACCTCTACCAAAGCTGCAAAAATATCTAATTTTAGATGTAGTTCCCAATTTCTTATTTAATTCATCAAATTTAGATTTATAATGATAGTTATGTTTTCCAACAACCATAGATAAACTAATTCTATGACAGCCATTATCTCTCAACATTTTGATACTTCCCATGACTTTACTAAATACACCTTTTCCTCTAATTTTTGAACATGTATATTCATCATAACCATCTAAACTTATCTCTACTGCATAAAAATTTTTCGCAATATATTCTGCATTCTTACTGTTAATTAAGACTGCATTAGTACATAAAATCAATTTTTCATTATAAATATCTTTTGTATAATCAATAAATTCTTTAAAATCATTTCTAGTTAAAGGTTCTCCTCCAGAAATTGTTAAATTAATAGGTTTAAGTTTTACTACCTTGTCTATTATCCTCTTAAGATCTTCTATTCCCAATTTTTCCTCTTTTTCAATACTTGAATCTTTGCAGCAATACTCACAATTCAAGTTGCATTTATTTGTTATTGCAAATGATATTCTTGGAACAAAACCATAGCTTACTTCTGTAATTACTAAATCTCCCAAAAGTCCTATTATATCCAATTTTTCTATAATTTTTTTATAATAAATTTTATCATCATCATCTAAAAACATATCTATGGTATCACAAATAGGTATTTTTTGAGTTATTGAGTAATTTATTGCTTCATAACATTCTTCAGGAATCTTAATCCATTTTCCATTAAACTTATTACCTATTATGACTAAGCCTTTGTGCTTTAATATATTTGCAATCTTATTCAAAAAGAACTTGTTCATTAAAACCTCCCATTTCTAACAATAATATAGATTATTTTTAAATAAAAGAAATGTACTAAGTAAATAACTTTTAAGTCATTTACTTAGCACATCCTATATTCTAGTACTTACTACTTTGCCATGAAGTACCACCTGAACAATCTTCGCAACAATCATATTCACAACTTGAACTACTAACACCTTGACATGGATTACCTTGAACCTCTAAATCTTTTAATTCTACCTTTTCTTTAATTTCAGTTATTTTTTTCATAATATTTCCTCCTTTAGTTTCTAGAATTATTTTATATATTAACTATTCCCAATTAGTCATGACTTTGTGTAAATGTAAATTAAGAATAGCAATAATCTAATAATTTTTTAGTGGTTCTGACATTTAAATGTTCTTCAAAACATGTTATATAAGGTGGTAAATTATAATTACCTGTAACTAATTTATTTAAAATTTTACATCTTACTCCAGTGCAGTAATTATACCTAGTACATTTTAAACAATTTTTATTCTCGGAAAAATTTATCTTTTTAAACTCATCTATTTTATTTTCATCTAAACAATTTTTTCCTCTTTTTATGTCACCTATTACATAATCTTCTTTACTAACAACAAAGGTACAAGGATATATAAGTCCTTCAGCATCGATATTGAAGCTACAAATTCCTCCAAAACAATCACCTTTTTTCTTATTTAACATGTTTATATTAATCAGCGATACTTCAGCTTGTCTATTTTCTTTTTTAAACTCTATCAACTTATCAATTTCATTACTTAATATTTCTAAACTATCATCATCCCAATTTGCATAAAAATCAATAGCCGGAACGATATATTTAAATCCAAGATTATTCACACTTACAACACTTTCAAATAAATTATTTACATTATATTCATTAAAAGTCATCCTAGCTCTTAGTTCTATTCCTTCCTCTAAAAGCTTTTTTGTATTTTTAATCACTAAATCATATGATCCTGAACCATTACTAAACACTCTATTTTTATCATGAGATTCCTTAGTTCCATCTATACTGATAGAAAATGTGCCAATATTATCTTTTATAAAATCTTCAATTTCATCATTTAATATAGTTCCATTTGAAGTCATATCGTAAATTATTTTTCTATCTTTGACCAATTCATTTAATGATTTATTTAAATATTTTATTATATCAAAATTTAAAAGTGGTTCTCCTCCATGAAAGACAATATATAATGGACGTTTATCTTTGGGAACTTTTTTTATTTGATTCAATATAAACTCTATTACTCTATCTGCTGTATCTAAATTCATATAATTTTTTTGTTTATTACTACCTTCATAACAATAATTACAATTTAAATTGCAATCCTCAGTAACTAATATTGTAAAGTTCAAAATTAACACTCCTCACTCCAAATTATTCTATTCAATTGTGGCTTCATAAGTCCACACCATTTATTAAATTCTTTATTATTATCTAAGACTTTATCAATTAATGCTGGACAATACATACAGAATATGTTTACATCACAATCTTTACATTTTTTATAATTATATGGATATATTTTTTGTACATTTTGTTTTACTTCAGAATTTTCAAATTTAAAATTTAATAATTTTTCTTTCGATTCTTCAAGTAAAATATTTCCTAAAGAATATTTATCTTTCATAAGTGATGGGCAAGGATATATTTTCCCATCAGAATCAATAAAAACTTTATCTTTATATAAATCACATGAACAGGAATTAGCATTGTCTCTATATTTAACCTTATCAAGTTTTGTTAATATTATTGGTAAAATAGTATCTTCAGATAAAAATTCAAGTACATTATCCTTTCCTCTACCCAATGGTACAAAACATCTTGTCACAGTTTGAGTCCCTAAATTAGAATTTAATTTTTCAAAACTTTCTATAAGATGTTCATTTTTATCGCCAAATATCATAGATGTCCTAATATTATGAAAATTCTTTTTTTGCAACTTATGTATATTAGAAATAATTTTTCCAAATACACCTTTTCCTCTTACTTTACTGCATGTTTCTTCATCTACACCATCAATGCTTATCTCAATCCTATGAAAATTATCAACTATAAAATCAATATTATTATCATTTATTAAAGTTCCATTTGTTGATAAAACTAAATTAATATTGTTGTTAGAATAACTTTTTATATATTCCACCATTTCTTTAAAATCTTTCCTAATTAATGGCTCTCCACCAGTTAAAATTATTTCCCTCGGATTAAGAGTAATTACAAAATCAATTATTGATAAAATTTCTTTTATTGTTAATATATCCTGTTCATCATAATTACAACTTGTACAACAATGTCTACACTCTAAATTACATCTATGTGTTGTAGCTAAATAAACAGCTTCCATTTCTGTGCTATTTTTTTTAAGATTACTAGTATCTTTATTTATATAAAGAATACCTGCTTTTATCATGTTATTTATCAGTTGTTTTATATACGTTTTGTCATTATCTGAAAACAATTCTATAAAATCTTTATATGTTAAATTTTCTTTGAAAGCTTCAATGAAATAATCATAAACTTCTTTACTTTGAAATATATGCTTTTTATTTTTTTTACTATACATTAGAACTAATTTATTTTTTTCATATATAATTAAGTCTTCATCTATAAATTTTATTTTTTCTTTACTTAAAGCTATATCTTGTAACATACAACATCCTCCTACTTTTTTAATATTTGACAGAAATTCATTAGAATAACTTTACTAGACTAATCTATGCTTTTCTCGAAAAAATATATAACATATACTTTTAATCAAGTAATCAAACATACAGATCATGCATATATCAAAGAAATTTATTTAGGATTTTTATATTAATTTAGATAACTTCTAAAAAAAATATAGCATTCCATGATTTTCTTTGCAATATTTTATCGTAAGTAGCACTTTAAATGACGTATCTTGCATATTATTTGTTCAATTATATAATTATTAAAAGTTTTTCTTTATTAAAATTTATAGATTTTAAATATACAAACTATAATTTCTTACATCCATATAAAATTTTAAATAGTATTACAATAGATATAAAAATAAATATTAATATCACTGATAAAACTTATAATCAACTAAAGTTACTTGATAAAAACTTAAGTCTAATCAAGCAAAAAGGATATCACCTTAAAAGATGACACCCTTTTTGTATACTTAATAATATTTTATAACTGATTTTTTATAAATGTAAATGATACTTTTTATTTATCTCTTTTTAAATTTATTAACTCCATCTGGAATTTTGGGCTGATGAGACAACCAGTTTGATGTTGTATTAGCTGATATTGTTAATATACAAATAGATAATTTTCCAGTATACTGTAATAATTTACTTGTAATTTTTTTCATATATGTATTCCCCCTCTATTCTTTATAATTGCTAAATTAATCATTATAAAAATCCATATTATACTTGATGCAGCATATGCCGAATATTCATAAATTACTTCAGAGTTAATACCCACAAATATAAATATTAGCACGATACTTATCAAAGTTCTTGATACTTTTTTATAATGATTTATTTCCTCATCACTCAATGGTTTTTCCCTATGTTCTATAGGTGATAAAATCCAAATTCCAACATAACTTATAAACGTTAGTATTATTAACATCTCTTTTAAATCAAAAAAGTTTATAATAGTTAATAAAACTAAATTTATTAGGTATATAGTTATAAATACACCTAAGCATTTTTTATAATTATCTGCATGATATCCTCCTGTATATTGTCTTATTGGACAATAACAACATAAAAACAATAATGTATACTTAAACTTATTTAACATACAACTTATTGTAAGAATAACAAATATATTTAATAAAAAAGCTATTAATGTCTCAAATCCATATTCATAATTTTCAGACTCTTTAGAATCTATTGCCTCATTATAGATTAAAAATGATGTTATCTTTTTAGCACATAACTTAACCATTCTTTTGCTCCATTTTTTATCTTAAAATAACATTAGGTTTGTTTTTTTTCAATAGTATTGGCGTAATTAGATCTTCTATAGGTGTAACTTGCATGATTTTATATTATTGGTATATATATTTTGACTACAAACTTACAATCTTGATAATCAATATATACTTCTCCATTGTATTTTTGTACTGAACTTTTTATACTTTTAATACCTATTCCATGTAAATCTGAATCTTCTTTATCTGTTTTTATATTGTTATTTTTAGTTTTTATTTCATTTATTTTACTATTTTCACATTTAACTACAAAAAATCCATTAACTATTGTCCCTTTAATTTTAATAAATCGCTCTATTTCCATAGAATCTATCTTCATACATGCTTCTATTGCATTGTCTAGCATATTAGAAAATATACTACATATATCCATCATATCTATAAAATCGCATCTAGAAAACTTTATATCTACAATTAATTCTATATTATTGTTGTCACAAAAACTTTTTTTATCATTTAATATAATATCTAAAATCATATTTCCAGTTGTAAATATAGATTTCCACTCATTAAGTTCGCTTTTAATATGGTCTATGTATATTTCAGCAACTTCATTGTATCCGTATATATTTTGTATACATGTAATATGATTTTTCATATCATGATATAACTTTCTAACTTTTATTTGAGCTTCTTGTAAATTTAGATAATTTTTATATTGCATCTTTATTTTTTCTTTTACAATTTGATTTTCCATCATTATATTATTATTTTTTATTATATTGCCAATAATATGTATTAATGACATATTTGACATAAATAAGATTCCTGATGCAATAAGTATTGTTAAGCTATTTTTAGTAGTGTTCATTGTTAATCCAAATATTATAACTATACTCAAAATATTATCTACAACTAGAATAATTATATAAATAAATTCTTTTTGTTTAAATTCTATTTGTAGTTTTAACCCCTTTATAAAAGGTATAATTGATATTAATAGTATTTTAGATAAGATAATAAACTCTAATCTAAGCACATTATTGTTTAGCAATATATTTAGATTGTCTATAGAATTTATCATTAATATTATACTTGAACTAACAGAATCTACACCTATTAATATCATCCAGTATACTAAACTTATCACTAAACTTTTTAATACTGTCGATTTATAGTTATATAAATAAAATACATATCCACCAATCATTCCAATAAACAATTTAACATTTGAATTTACACCTGCAATAGTTAATACTGTTGTCATTACAATAAGAGTAGCAATTAAGCTCTTTATAATTGTATTATTTTTTCTATGTTCACTAAATTCATCTAATACGATCTTATAAACCGTCCATTCTATTATTGTAGATATTACTGTAACTATATTCCAAAACAAAGCTTTATCTAACATATAATATCTCCTAATACATTGGCTAATTTAATTTTAAAATCCTTAATTTTACTCCTACTAACTGGAATTTCTGCATTATTAACTAAAACTACATTTTGTTTTATGTATTGTATATGATTCATATTAACTAAATAGCTTTTATGACATCTATAAAATTTACAATTACGTTCATTCAATTCTTTTTCAATTTTAGATAAACTCTTTTTTATATCATAGCTTTGATCTATTGTATGAATAGTTATATCTTTATCTCTAACTTCAATATAAGTAATACTATCTATTGAAATTTTATACACTGTACCTTTATTTTGAATAATTAAATTATTTTCGTTTCTTTTAGTGAGATCTTCTACACATGAAAGAACATGCTTCTTTAATTCATTAAATTCAATTGGTTTTATTAAGTACCTATAAGCTCTAACCTCATAACCATCTTGTATATAATCTACTACTGCTGTTGTAAATATTATCTCTGAATTACAATCAACTTCTCTAATCTTTCTTGCTATATCCATACCTGAAAGCTTATCCATTTCTATATCTAAAAAAAATATATGTGTATCTTCTGGATAATTTTCAATTAAATCTTCCCCACAATTAAATGTTATAATTTCAAATTGCTTATCGATATCTTTTAATATAACTTCTACATATACCTTTAGCTTATCTCTAAATATAAAATCATCTTCACAAATAACTATATTAAGCATAAATACCTCCATCACAATAATATAAATTTTATTTATTCCTACTAATCTAAAAAAATTCCCTATATTTAATAAAGAATAATATACGATTATAGTTATGCTATTATTTATTTTGATAGTGAAAAATGTCCAATTTGAATTTTGTGTTATATTGAGTATTGATTAAAAAGCCAGAAACAAGTTGCCAAACTTATAATACTTCTATTTTTTTAATTTAAATTCTATATATATTCCATTCTACCATATATTTACATTATATTCATTTAATAACTCTTTTAGCTAATAAGTGCTATAATCTTCTATATCTCCTATCATTTTATTTAACAGAGTTAATCATTTCATGGTATATTTGTCGCTAACCTGTCTATAAATTCCTCCTCTCTTATCTCCATAATTATCATTTACAATCAACATAAATAGTTTTTGAATTTATAGTTACCCTCATTACATAACATATGAGGATAAACTCTAACTATTACCTCAGTTTTTACTGTATCAAGAGTTAACTGTAATTCAATAGCTTTTTTATTTTTCAATGAATATTTTGAAAGGCTATTCACTCTAAAATAACTAATGAAAATACATAAAATCTAAATTTCCAAGACATAATTTATTTTATAACACATACATTATTCTAATATAAACTTCTTCAAAAAACATTTTCTCAGTGAATTATGATACAATGTTAAATAAGAAAATAAAAACTTTATATTGAATAATCTTATCTGTTATTTTTAAAATGTTACATTTAATAGTAACTTGATTTTAAGATTATATTTTACTAGTTCATACTAAATAAGAAAATATAAGGATTGTGAGGTAAAAAATATGAATAAGAAAAACTTAGCTATATTAGTGGCAGGTATGCTGTTTTTTTCTAGCTCTTCAGTAATATTTGCAAACAACTTAACAAAACAAGAAAGATTAATAGGTAAAACAAGATATGAAACGGCTGTAGAAGTGAGTAAAGTAGGGTGGGTTCAATCAAAAACAGCAATTATAGTCAATGGTAACTCTATTCAAAGCGCACTTTGTGCAAATCCTTTTGCTAAATTAAAAAATGCTCCTATACTTTTAGTAAATAATAATAGCATAGAAAGTTCAACTAAAACTGAACTTAAAAGACTTGGAGTAGATAATGTATATATAGTGGA
Organism: Clostridioides sp. ZZV14-6150; assembly: GCF_020657875.1. Classification (NCBI taxonomy): domain Bacteria; kingdom Bacillati; phylum Bacillota; class Clostridia; order Peptostreptococcales; family Peptostreptococcaceae; genus Clostridioides; species Clostridioides sp. ZZV14-6150. The sequence goes on from NZ_JAGWDA010000013.1 coordinate 54,489, forward strand.
CAGTGGAAATAGTATATCCAATAAAGTAGAAAATGAAATAAAATCACTTAACATAAAAGTAAATAAAATAGTAGGAAATAATATCTATGAAATGTCTACAAATGTACTTAAAGAAATAGATAAGATAAAAAAAGTAGAAAATGTAGCAGTTGTAAATGGATTAAAGGGGTTATCTGATGCAGTTAGCATAGCTTCTCCATCAGCAATACATAATATGCCTATAATACTAGTATCTGAGGAAAACAGCAATAATAGCAGTATAAATTTCTTAAATAATAGGTCTATAAAAAAATCTTATATAGTTGGAGGAAATAAGATTTTATCAGACAATACAGTAAAAAAATATCCAAATAAAGAGAGAATCAGTGGTTCAGATAGAAACAATACTAATGCCAAAATTATTGAGCAATTTTATAAAAACAAAAGCATAAAAAATGTATTTGTTACTAAAGATGGTATGAACAAAGAAAATGCACTAGTAGACGCATTATCAATAGGAGTATTGGCAGCCAAAGAAAATTCTCCTGTAATAATATCTAATGGTACTCTTGCAAACAGCCAAAAAGATTTTATTAAAAATAAAGACATAAAAGAAGTAACACAAGTTGGCGGAGGTGATAACCAAAAAGCCTTTGAGGATATCTTAAAACTAAAAGATGTCGATATAAGAAATAAAACTAAAAAAATATCTTTAATTGAAGCTAAAGAAATATTAAAGCAAGCTGTTCCAGGAAGTAATGTTTTAGTTTGTTACTACGACCAAGATGATAACAAATACGACAGTAAGGTTATAAAGGATAATATTGTATATGAAGTAGAAATAGATGCATACTCTGGTAAAATAATAGAAATTGAAAAAGATGATGATATAAATAACGATAACTTAAATGTAAAAAATATATCTTTAGATAAAGCTAAATCTATAATCCTAGATGCTATTCCTAATGGTAATTTAATGTACTGTAAATATGATGCTGACGATAATGAATATGAGGCTAAAGTTGTAAAAGATAATAAAACATATGAAATAGAAATAAATGCATTTGATGGAAGAATTATAGATATTGATATGGATGACGATTCTGATGATAATGATTATGATGATTCTGATAATAATCAAAATAATAGTGATTCTAATGCTAATAACAATAAATCTATAATTAGCATTGAAAAAGCTAAGTCAATAATGCTAAATAAAGTACCTGGTGGTAAAATAGTAAAATTTGAATACGATGAAGATGATAAAGAATATGAAGGCGAAATAATAAAAGGAAGCAACGAATATGATATAACAATCAGTGCAATCACTGGAAAAATATTAGAATATGAAGTTGATACAATATAGTATATGGTTCTAATTATACAGTTTATAAAAAGTTTCTTATTTTATATTACTGGAATTTTAAAAATTCCAGTAATATTTTTTATTATCAATAACACTAAGAATCCTATTTAATATTAACAATTCTATTTAATACTAACAATTCTATTTAATACTAACAATCCTATTTTCTATACATATAACATATCTGAACATAAACTATATCTGAATTTTAGATTTTTTGTAATATCTATTCTAGTATATCTCTTCACCATTATAATCACTTTTCATTTAAATAAGTCTTGAATTCTTGACCAAACAGAGTCTCTGGTTTTATATCCACTAGCATAGGAGTATCCTTCCAGTTCTTAACTCTTGATTCTATAACTTTATAAAAATCTTCTAATCTGTGACCTTCTTTTCTTCTTTCAGCTATAAGTTTGTTGGCTGTTTCTGAATCAAACCTAAAACTTTCCCCTGATTCTTTATTTAATTTTTTTATAATATTTTCATAAATACTTTCTATATAATAGTCATCCTCTTCCACATCAGTATTTTTCTTGGAATTCTTTTTTAATAACTCTTTTTTTAAATTTTTTTTAATAATTCTTTTTTCTTTGTTACATCTTCTGTTTCATCTACAGTATGAAGTTCTGGGTCATAACCCCATGTTCTATACTCTTTATCCATATAACTGTACATATTGATATCACTGACTTTATCTTTCTTATACTTATATTCATATTTTGATACCTTTTGGCTACTATTATTTGTTTCATTAATATTTTCCAAGATATCTTCAAAAAAACTTCTACGTTTCTTTATTACACCTGTATCACTACTTTCAGAACATATATAACTATATACAGAGCAACAATTTCCCTTCACTCCTCGACTTATTAGTCTCAATATTCCTAAATCTATAAACTCATTTACAAGCCTACTTATTGTAGATATTGATAAATCAAGGTCAGATGCAGCCTTTCTTACGGTCATCTGAAACTGTCCCCTTGGTAAAGTTCCCTTTAATCTTTGTATATTTTCTTTTCTCATTATATAGTGATTAAACCTTATTTTATTTACATCACTTCGCTCGTTAAAATATAATACTGCTGAATTTAATTGATAAAAACCATTGTTCATATTCTTATTCCCCCAATTCAAATAAATAGTTGTTTGTAAATATTTTTGTATTTCTTAATAATTTATTAGATGATTATATTTTATTAAAAATCATTCTTCTATATTTTTCATTTTAAAGTTTTAAAGGCATTATGTTAATAGATGAGATTTAACTTTTTTATTTAAACAATAAATTTAATAATTTTTTTAATATAAATATTTTCTTGGTTTATAAATATTTTCTTAAAATTGATATATAGTTCTCAGTATCAAAATTTACAGCCATACTAGATATTAAGTTTTTGTCCATGTTATAGTCTCTAACTTTATATAAATATATAACCAAATATACAATCGAAAAATATATCATTATGTTATACTAAGTGTTACAAAGTAAGATACTAATTCTCTTATAATATAAATTGTTATTATATATAAGAAAAATTCCTAATAAAAAATCTATTTAACATTTTGTTTACTTTAAATCTCACATACTCAACGCTTTATTTACTATAAATAAGGATATTTAAAATATATATTTTTGTAATAAGGAGGTATACTTATGACTGATTCCCAAAGTAAAAAAGAATACTTACGTAGTATTTGCAAAGTACAGGACTATATAGAAGAGCATTTGTATGATTCTCTTTCTCTTGAAGAGCTCTCTAATATAGCAGGTTTTTCAAAGTTTCATTTTCATAGGATTTTCAAAGCGATAGAAAAAGAAACATTATCACAGTATGTAAGTAGGTTAAAACTAGAAGGAGCCACGTCTTTTCTTATTCATCGTACTGACATGACAATTACTGATATTGCACATTATTTTGGTTTTACTGATTCCGCGGTTTTTTCACGAGCATTCAAAAATTACTATAAGATAAGCCCTATAAAATATAGAAATAATTATAGCAAGAATTGCAAAGAACCATATAAAATTTCTCAGTATAATAGATACATATCAAAACTTAAATCTAAAAATAATAGAGAGGTTAAAGGAGAAATTGAAATCTTAGAACTTGATAATGTAAATACAGCTTATATTAGATACACTGGGTCATATGGAAATTTAGCTAGTCATTTTCCAAAGATTGTAGAAAAACTCTTTGAATATGCAAATGAGCAGAATCTAGTTGAACTTGAAAAGACAAATATATTAGCTATTTATCATGATAATCCTCAATTTACACAAGAACATCATTTGAGGACTAGTATTTGTATGACAATTCCAAATAATATTGTTGTCAAAGAAAATAGCGACCTTGGTAATATGACAATACCTTCTGGTAAATATCTTGTGGGGCATTTTAGTATTTTTCAAAATGAATATAGTGATGCTTGGGATTTTATGTATAATGAATGGCTATCAAATGATGAGCATAAATTACGTAATTCTTTCCCTTTTGAAGTATACCTTAATGACCCAAATACTCACCCACAAAATAAACATATAGTTGATATATATTTACCTATAGAGCCTTTTTAATACTATGATTTCGCTTAACCTCTTCTTATATTAAGGATTAAAACATCCCAATTTTATAGTTTGATAAAATTAATAAAATGAGGTGAATTAATGAAAGAAATAAAAATTAAAGGAGCAAAAATTCATAACCTAAAAAATATAGATATCTCTATCTCCAAAAATAAGCTTGTAGTTGCAACAGGTGTCAGTGGTTCAGGTAAGTCCAGTCTTATGTTTGATATTGTATTTGAGGAAGGGCGTAAACAGTACTTACAGTCCTTAGGCATACTTTCAGGCATTGATAATGAGAATAAATTCGATAACATTCAAGGATTAGCTCCTACTATAGCTGTTAAACAAAATATCATTCGTCAGAGTAATCCTCGTTCAACAGTAGGTACTAGAACCAATATTATTAGTATGCTTACACTATTATATGCAGGAGAAGGACAAGTACTATGTTCTGCGTGTAACACTCCTGTAGACAATAATCTTATTTGTAATAATTGTGGTAATAAAGAAGAACGATTAAGACCAAGTTATTTTTCATATACATCTTCAGATGGAATGTGTGTAAAGTGTTCTGGACGTGGAGCATACTTTGAAATTAATATTGAAAAACTTATCTTGGATAAGCACACTACCCTAAAAAAAGTTTTAGATAGAGCCCAAATTACACCAGGATATTTGAGAGTTCTATCTAAAAAGTTCAAAGATTATTTAGAGATACCATTCTTACAATTGCCTGAGGAAGTACAAAACGAGGTACTCTATGGCCATTATGAAAATGGAAAACGAAGTTCTTGTTTAGCAAAAGTACTTCATGGTCGTCACCAAAGAGGTGAAGACTTAAATGGTATTTATAGCATGACTACTTGTTCTGAGTGCAATGGTTTTAAAATTGGTGAAGAAGCACGCCAAGTTTTATTAAATGGAAAGCATATTGGCGAACTTGGAAAAATGAGCATTTTAGAAGTTCATGAATTCCTAAAATCCTTATTAAATCAAAACAAACTAACTACTCTAGGCAAAAAATTAATAAATGATATTTTGATTAAGACAAACAATCTAATAAAATCAAGACTAGGTCATCTGTCCTTGTACAGAGAGATGTCAACTTTAAGTGGTGGAGAAATACAAAGACTATTTTTAAATTCTCACCTTGATTCAGAGATGGATTCATTAATTTACGTACTTGACGAACCAACTGCGGGATTACATGAATCTGAAAAAATCGATATTCTAAAATCCATTAAAGATTTAAAAGATTTAGGTAACACTGTCATTGTAGTTGAACACGATAAAAATACAATTAATATGGCAGAACATATTATTGATATAGGGCCAAAAGCTGGTGTTGAAGGTGGACAGTTAATATATCAAGGCGATTTAGAAGGTCTGCTTAAATCAAATGAGTCAATTACTGGACAATATATATCAGGAAAATACTCCATGCCTACTAGAACAGCATCTAAAAATATTACGGATATTGAAAAAATGCCTTGTATAGTTGTTCAAAATGCAAGTACGAATAATCTTAAAAACGTTACTGCATCATTACCTTTAGGTGCTATGATTGGAATAGCTGGAAAATCTGGCAGTGGAAAAAGTTCCCTTATATCAGATACATTGCTACCTCTTCTTAGAAGTTACTTCAATAATCAACCAAATAATAATAAAGCGACTATTAAGGAAAATGAAGTAAGTGATGAGGATGATTATGCAATTGTAGAAACTATTGCAGATAAATTAAGTGGTACACAATATATTTCTGGATATTCAGAAATATCTCAAACTCCTATTGGTAGAAATATGAACTCAACACCTGCATCTTATATTGGTATATGGGATAAGATACGTGTTTTATTTGCAGGTCAACCAGAATCAATAAAACAAAATTTCACTGCTGGACATTTTTCATTCAATTCAAAGGGTGCTTGTTCTAAATGTAGTGGTAGCGGATATGAAAAAATCCGGTTGGGAAATAATGTAAGTATGGACAGTATATGTAATGAGTGTCATGGAAAAAGATTTAATGATGAATCCCTATCCATTAAATATAAGAATAAAAATATCTATGATGTCCTAAATATGAGTGTATCCGAAGCTGTTAGTTTTTTCGAAGATACTCCAAATATTGTTTCACACTTAAAAGTACTAGAACAAATCGGTATGGGTTATATAAAGCTAGGTCAACCTACCCCTACTTTAAGTGGTGGCGAATCTCAAAGAATCAAGCTTGCAAAAGAGATTGGCAAAAAGCGAAAAGGCAATATTCTCTATGTATTGGATGAACCCACTACTGGTTTAAGTTTATATGATACTGCTAAACTAATTCAATTGTTGGATGAACTAGTCGAAAATGGAAATTCTGTAATTGTTGTTGAACATGATATAGAAGTTCTAAATACTTGTGATTGGATTATTGAACTTGGTCCAGAAGGTGGAGACAAAGGCGGATATATCATTGCAGAGGGTTCTCCTCAACAACTAAAAGAAAACTCAAAGTCTATAACAGGGAGGTATTTATAATGGATAAAGACTACTGCTTAGATTTGAAATTTGAAAATATAGACCCTTTAAGTGTTGGAATGGATTCAAAAAAACTTTCACAACTTGAACCTTTAATAATCTCACAATATAGCAATATAAACGCAATAATCATAGCAAGAAGAGGAAATATCGTCTTTGAAAAATATTATAATGGTTATAATGCTGACGATACTTTTCATGTTGCATCTGTCACAAAAAGTATCATATCAGCCCTAATTGGTATCGCAATAGACAAGGGTTATATAAAGGATGTTGAGCAAAAAGTTGTTGATTTTTTCCCTGAATATAATTGTAGCCCTGCTGATATATACAAAAAAGCAGTAACTATACGCCATTTGCTTACAATGACTGCACCATACCCTTTTAAAAATACAACTGAGTCATTGGAGAGGCTTTCTAAGCAACGAGATTGGGTAAAATACACCCTAAATCAACTTGGTCAAAACAAAAATATTGGAACTTTCAAATATTCTTCAGCTGGAGTTCATCTACTTTCAGCTATTATTACAAATACCACAGGAAAGTGTGCTCGTGAATTTGCTAATGAACATCTATTCAAACCTATTGGTATGAGAGAAATACCAGATTATGATATAAAAGATTTTGGCTTTGAAGATTTGTTTGGAAAAAACCTTAAAGGTTGGGCAAAAGATAGACAAGGTAATACTACAGGTGGCTGGGGACTTACATTGAGTGCCAGAGATATGTTACGATTTGGTTCTCTGTATTTAAATGATGGTATTTGGAATAATAAACGTATTATATCTAAATCATGGATTGAAGAATCAACTAAAATGAATTCCAATGAGTATGGTTATCTATGGTGGCTATGTGAAGAAGATGGAGTTCTTTGGTACTCAGCAATGGGAGCTGGAGGAAATGCTATCTGTTGTATACCACATTATGACTTGGTGATAGCAATACCATCTAAGATAGTTTTTAAACCTCGTGATAGATGGCAGTTTATTAAAAAACATATACTTACTTCTATAATAGAATAGTTGTATATAGAATGATTATAACAACCCTCCACTATAACACCAGACTTTAGTTTAGTGATATTATTGTTGATGCTATATATACAAGAGGAGTTGAATATAAATGAATACCTACACGACATCAGAAATAGCAGATTTAATTGGTATACATCCTAATACAGTACGTTTATATGAAGAACTTGAACTAATACCTAAACCTAAACGTAATCCTAATGGCTACCGTATCTTTAACGATTTTCATATAGAGCAGTTTAAATTTGCTCGTACAGCCTTAAAAATTGAAGTTACACAAAGAGGATTGAGAAAAAATGCAGTTGAGATTGTCAGAACATCAGCAAATAAAGATTTTGACAAAGCTATTTGTCTTGTGAGTCATTACTTACAACAATTAGAAATAGAAAAATCAAATGCTGAAGAAGCAATCACTATTGTTACAGAGATTTTAAAAGGAAACACACATGAAACAGACAAGTTATTTTTAACTAGAAAAGAAACCGCAGAACACCTAAATGTCACAATAGACACTTTAAGAAATTGGGAAATGAACGGGTTGTTAAAAGTAAAAAGAAAACAAAATGGTTATCGTGTATATACTGATGAAGATATAAAACGACTTAAAATTATTAATTCATTACGTTGTGCAAGCTATTCTCTTTCAGCTATTTTAAGAATGTTAAATGCTTTGTCTTGTAATCCCAATGCTAATATTAAAACTGTTATTGACACTCCAAAAGATGACGATGAAATCATCTCAGTATGTGACAAATTGATAACCTCATTGAAAGAGGCAGAATATAACGCAAAAGCAATGAAATCTCATCTTCAAAGCATGAAAGAACAATTTTCTTAACCCTCCACTCTAACTCCATACTTTGATTTGTGTGTTATTCTTAAGAGCGAGAAAAATTAAACACACAAATCAAAGGAGGAATAGAATGGAAAACAAAAATACTCATTTTACATGGAAGAAAAAAATCATTACCTTTTTAGTGAGCCAATATATTTCCCTATTTGGTTCATCACTTGTACAGATGGCAATGATATGGTATATCACACTTCAAACATCATCAGGCCTATGGGTAACAATTTTAACCGTATGCTCCTTCATACCACAAATGCTAATATCTTTTTTTGCAGGAGTATGGGCAGATTACTACAATCGAAAAATACTCATCATTATATCTGATGCCATAATCGCTGCTTCTACACTGATACTACTTCTGCTTATGATGTCAGGAATTAAAGGAGAAAATGAATTAATCGCAATTGCAGTCGTATCCATTATTCGTTCTTTAGGAAGTGGTGTACAGACACCTGCTGTAAATGCAATGATTCCTCAACTTGTACCAGAAGAACACTTAATGCGTTTTAATGGTATAAATGGCAGTCTTCAATCTATAGTACAATTTATAGTTCCTGTTGTAGCTGCAGCGATTCTTGGTCTAGGCAATAAAATATCTCAGGTACTTTTAATTGATATCATTACTGCAATTATAGCTATTGTATTACTTTGCTTCATTAAAATCCCTAAACATAATATAGTAAAACAGACTGAAAAAGTATCATTTTTAACAGACATGATATCTGGAATAAAATACTCTTTTTCGGATAAATTTATTAGAAAAGTAGTTTTTACTTATGGAGCTTTCATTTTTCTTTGTGTACCATCAGGCTTTCTTATAGGATTATTGATTGAGCGTACATTTGGTAAAGGCTATGTTTATCTATCTATTATTGAAATGATTGGCTTTGCAGGTATGGTTTTAGGCGGATTAGTTATAGGAATATTTGGTGGCTTTAAAAATCGAAATAAGACATTTTTCTTGTCAATGTTATCTTACGCCATCTTTTCCATTATTTTGGGGTCTGTTACACAAGCTTGGCAATTTTTTATATTTATGTTTTTTACCAGTTTTTCAATTCCAATTATTCAAGCAACAGCTATGACCATGTTGCAAGAACATGTAGTACCAGAAATGCAAGGTCGTGTATTGGGCTTACCTACTATTATATATACTGGTCTTATACCTCTTGGGATGGTACTTTTTGGACCACTCGCTGATATATTATCTATTAACAGTTTGATTATTGTTTCAGGCGTAATAATTGCATTTTTTGCTTTATCTATTCCTTACTCAAGGCAATTTTATGCACAAGGTATCTTTAAATCAAAGGAAACTAAGTAATATACTATAGAAATTAAGTAATGCACTAAAGAAACTAAATAATATCCTAGGATAATTTTAATTCTTCTATTTTGTTTTTTATACATAATACACTAAGATAGTAATACACTAAGATAGTTTTAATTAGCCTAGTTCAAATTTTATAATCTCCGTTTCATTTACATCAAAGATTAAATGAAACGGAGAAAAGTAATATGCCAATAAGTTTATTATTATTTTGATTCCTTTTTAGCATGACACTCAGAACATTCAGAGTCATGTAAAGAAATAATTCCACCACAATAAACACAAGTCCATTTTTTTAATTCTTCTTCCATAAAAGTACTTATTCCAGACTCTTTCGCTAAAAGACTATTTTTTATAAGGCTCTCTTCGTATCTTTTATTGTAGCTTTTTTCCAAGTTTTTGACCAATTTGCATGGAAATTTTTCACACTCAAAACAATATGTAATCTTTTCTATCTTTGCACACTCTTTTATCTTACACGTTCTGCAATGTTCTGGTTTCCCCAAATCACTTACATAACATCCCTGACAAGGTTTCTTTGAATAACAATGTTTATAACAGACTTTACAATTCATACCACAAGGGGCGAGCATAATATTTTCAATCTTATTGGGCATTTTCATAATATATTATCCCTTTCTATAGTATTCTTAATTCTTGAACAACTCTAATTATTGGAATCATGAAGTTTTTGAACAGTATCATTATAAAAAATCATTTTAATAAGATACTTTCACTTATCATAAGTCTTTATAATCAAATTATCTATCCATCTTAATCATATAATAAACATATAATATAAGTATATCAAGCAATTAGATTTAATTATCTACTAAAAAATAGATTTTTTTCTTATCTAAAGTCATATACAGCAAAAACCATACAATACAATGTCCCACTAAAACTACAACTTCTTTTATAACAGTAATATTTCCATCAATAATTTCCATAATTCCTTTAAATGTTGCTATCGATGGCATTATATAACATAAATTGCCTATTCCTCTAATATCAACGCCTAAAATGTATACCAGTAATGGAGTCCCTATAAATAAAATCATTATTAACTTAATATAAATAATCCCTACCATAAGACCTTCTGATAGTTTACCAATAAATAAACCTATTAGTGATGATATAAATGTCGAAAATATGATAAGTAACAACATCATTACCATATCTAACATTGAAATCCTTAGACATATAAATACAGTTACAATTGAAGATAGACACCCACATAGAAAACCTATAAATATTTTCTGAATAATATATTGACTCCTAGTTTGTGGTAAGATTTCATTGATAAATGAAATTCCATCTTCTTTTTCAGATATGATATTCATTGCATTAAAAGTACATCCCATAAACATAGCTGTAATTAGAATCATAGCAATAAAAATATTTTGAAATTCTTTTAACACATTATCTTTAGGTAGTATTGTAACCTCAATATTTTCTAAATTTCCCTTTAGTATAAAAATTTTAGGTAACATCTTTGCTACATTTTTTATAGCATTAATCTCATTTCCATAAAGTATAGTTTGAATCCCCTCACCATTACTAATAACCCCAATTGTATTTGTTTTAATGTTTTTAACTTCACTTATTAAATGATTCTTAGTTTTATATTGTTTCACTGACCCATATCTACTTAGCCATTGCTCTGTTTGTGTAGAAAGGTTGTTTTTTATTGTCCCAAATTGCAACTCTCCTATTGAGGATATATCAATAGTTCCAACAAGATTTATTAAAATAGCCATAACAATTGGTAAAAAGAAGGAAATTATGCACATTTTATCTTTTCTTATACTCTTCAACTGATATCGTAATCCCATCAACACTACCCCTCCCTAATCAATTCTTTATCAAAAACATATTTAACAAGTAAAAAAAGAACTATTATTGTCAGAAAGCATGCAATAAAATAACTAATTTCACTTGAGAAACTTATAAAAAAAGCATTTTTTAACTCATTATAAACATGATAAAAAGGGTGATATTTAATCCAACTTATTTCAAAAGATGTATTTGCAGATAAAAACACAGGTGTAGTTATAAACACTGCAACTAAAAGATATGCAAGAGAAAATTGTTTAAAATCCTTTAATAACATTGAACATCCAAATCCAACTAAAGACATAATTATGGATAAAATTCCAGTTTGAACTAGTACCTGAGGGAGTATTTTTATTCCTTCAAACAATCCAACATTAATTATTAACAAAAGCACTGTAAAACATAGGTCACATATCAGAAATATAGATACTTTTGATAATATAAAAAGACTTCTTTTTACAGGCAAAATACCTGTTATGCGCATTACACCCATTTGCTTTTCTTTAAATAGTAAAGAAGCAATACCTAAAAATCCAATTGCTACAATTTCAAAAAACAAAATCTCACAAGTCATTTCTTTTCGTAGTTTCATCTCAGATGTCTCTTTATCATCGATTTGAATTACTTCATCTTTTCCTGATGTTTTTACATCATTATCTTTTTCTGATAGTAACAAGGACAATGCATAATCAGCTCTATAATTATCAACTCTTTCAAGACTTTCATGCAAAATTACTTTTGCTCTATTCCCATTAGCATCAATCCCAACTGCATTTGTATCTTCAGATAGTTTTGATTTTAATTCATCAATAGAAGAAACAGGATGAATTAATGGAGATTCATACACACTTGTATTCTCTAGTTCGTACATATAAACACTATTGTGATAGGAATCTTCATCCATAAATTTTATATAGCCAAAATTAATATAGCATGAATAAAGTATAAGAGATGAAAATGCTAATATAAAGAATTTGCCATAAATAATCATCCATAAATCTTTTTTCATTAAAGTAAAAAATTTAGAATACATCAATATAACATCCTTCCTGTATATTTAATAAAAATTTCTTCTAAGGTAGGTTCTTTTGAATGCACACTCACTATTTCATCATACTCAAAAGTCATACCAGATTCCAATTCCTCTATATCTAAACTCTTAACCTCTCGTTTACCATGATGTATAAACTCAACTTCAACCTTATTATTACTGTTTTTCACCTTTAGATTTTTAGGGCTATCTATTGCTATGACTTTGCCATCTGCAATGAAAGCTACTCTATTACACATTAAATCAGCATCCAACATATTATGAGTAGTTAAAAATATAGTTGTTCCTTTTTTTCGTTCCTCTTCAATAATTTTACGGAACAATACAGCTCCAGATGGGTCAAGCCCACTAGTAGGCTCATCTAAAAACAACAGTTTTGGATTACTTATCAATGCCCTTGCCATGCTGATACGTTGTTTCATTCCTTTTGAATAAGATGATACAGGCTTGTTTATGAACTCTTTCTTAAACTCTAACAAATCTAAAATCTCACCTATATCTCTTCTCTGTCTCTTAGGATAAAAAGATGAAAAATATTCAAGGTTGTCAATTGCACTTAAATTTGTATATAAATATGGAAACTCAAATAGAACACCAATCTTTTGATATAAAGATTCTGTATATTCTTCAACTTCTTTGCCAAAAAGAGACACTTGACCGCCATACCCTTTTAAAACTCCATTTAAAATTTTTTGTGTTGTGGATTTTCCTGAACCATTAGGTCCAAGAAATCCAAATATCTCACCTTCTTTTACATCAAAATCAAGCCCATGTAATATCTGTTTATCTTTTCCATAAGAGAATGTCAGTTCTTTGACTTTTATCATATATCATAATCCTCCTTGTCCTTTTTTTCTTTTTGTCGCCTATCCCACCATTTTATAAATTTAACTTTAAATGGAATAGAAATTAAAACTATTAATACAATAATTAACCATGTATACCATTTCACAAATACCCCACCCTCCTGTTTTACTTAACCATTATCTTATTTATTTCTTTAGCTTATTTTATTGCCATCAAGTGAAATCAAAGTGTCTCTCTTGTGAAATTGAAGTGAAATAATAAAAAGTCCTGTTTTCACCAAGAAAACAGGACTTTTTATTAAATACTTTTTATTAAATACTTTACATCAAAACTTTTTATTAATTTTTTTATTAGGTATTTTTATTTTTTATCTTTTATGATTTATAAGCTATTCTTCACTCATCATCAACTGGAATCATAAAATAAAACTCTACTCCTTTATCACGATTTTTAACTCCATATTTTAAACCCTGCATTGTAAGTATTTGTGAAACAATAGCAAGCCCTAGACCAGAACCACCTTTTCTTTGAGATTCAGTACTACGATAAAATTTAGACCAAATCTTTGGAATCTCATCTAAATCTATAGTCTTACCATCATTATAAATCTTAAAAACAAGTAAACCATTACGGCATGTAACAGATAAGTCTAAATTGCCATTATATTTAACATGCTTTTTTGCATTGATAATTAAATTTTCTACTACTTGTTCCATTCTCATTTTATCTACAACAACAAAAACTTTATTTTCTGGCAAATCATAAGTAAAATAAAAATCAATATCTGGAACATCAATTAATAGACGCCCTGCTACAGTTTCAACAAATTCTATAAAATCAAAACGCTCTGGATTGAGTTTAGAGACTCCTGCTTCTAAAGCAGATAAATCCAATAAAGATACAATCATATTGTTCATTCTATCAGTTTCTTCTATAATGATGTTCATATAAAGCTTCTTCTTCTCTTCATCAACTTCATCCATAAGACCCTCTGTATAGGCACGAATAATACCAAGTGGTGTTTTCATTTCATGTGAAATTGTGTCCACCAATTCCTTTCTTTGCTCTAATAACATTCTTTCTTTATTTACATCTTTTTCAAGTTTGATATTTGCATCTTCCAGTTCTAACAAAGCCTGTTGTAAATTTGTAGACATTGTATTTAGACTCCTAGAAAGCTCTCCAAATTCATCATTCGTATTAACAGTACACGGATTAGAAAAATCTAGTTGTGACATACTCTTTGCAGATTTATTTATAGAAGTAATCGGCTCTGAAATAAACCTTCCCAATAAAAAATCAATACCTAAAATAAATATAATCATTACTATAAACCAAATCCAAAATCCAAACTTACTATTTATTGGAAGTTCTTCAACAATAAGATAAAACAATATAATAGTTGCTCCTGCTAATTTAGAAAGAAAAAATACTTTCTTTCTCACTGAGTATAATCCAAAATTTGTCTTAAGCCAATTTGACATATTTACATTCTTTAATTTATTTATAAACTTTCTTAAATTATCCATTATTTAACCTCAAACTTATATCCTGAACGAATTAATGTAACTATATGATGACCTTCATTACCAAGTTTTTTACGCAGAGTTTTTATGTGTGTATCTACAGTTCGCGTATTTCCTTCAAAATCATATCCCCATATACAATTCAATAGTTTATCTCTAGAAAAAACTTGATTAGGATTTTCCACAAATAAACGTAATAATTCAAATTCCTTATATGTTAAATCAATAAGTTTATCTTCTACATATACTTGCCTTGACTTCAGTATAATAAATATCTTCCCTACACTTAATGAACTTTTTGGAATATCGACAGTATACCTACGAAGTAAGGCTGTCACCTTTGCTAATAGTACCTTTGGACTAAATGGCTTTGTTATATAATCATCAGCTCCATACTCATAGCCTTTTAATTTATCTTCTTCTTCACCTTTAGCTGTCAACATAATAATAGGTATATTAGTAATTTCACGTGAAACTCTACATACTGAGAATCCATCTAAATACGGCATCATAATATCTAATATCATTAAATCTATATCAGTATTCTTTAGTATTGTAAGTGCTTCTACTCCATCATCAGCAGTTATGCAAGTATACCCTCCTTTTTGCATATATTCTACAATAATATCTTGCATTCTTTTTTCATCTTCTACAACTAGTATTTTAGCCATTATTATTTTATCACCTCAGCTTTTTAACTTTATTTTAGTTTATATTAATTTATTTATTTTGTAACTGTTTTTTAGAAAATAACATGTTTATAAAAATAATCTACCAATTTATAAAAATAGCCTGCCAACTTTGCTTCATGTTGGCAGGCTAAAAATTTTAAAAATACTTATTATATTATTTTAATGCTAGTTTATTTTTTTGATTAAAATATATTCTAAAACAAATTTCTTCAATTAATGTATAAATTGCACTTGTTATAAAATATAGACCTAAGGCTACTGGAGTTCTAACAGTTAATATAAGACTCATTATAGTAGTCATTATAACCGTTTGTTTATTAAATGTTCTTTGAGAATTCACCTTAAAATATGGTATATAATTTATCAAATTTGGAGCTAGCATAGTTAATGTGTATATACAAGGTAGTATAAATAAATTATCAGCTGTATTTAAATTAGCAATCCAAGGAATTATAACTGTTGTAAATCCCTTTGGCATGTTTAAACATACATGATACAGTGCATATATTACTGGCATTTGTAGTAAAATCGTGGAACACCCAATCATACTCTTCATACTTTCTACAGAGTGTATCTGTAGTTGCTTTTCAAGTTCTTTAGCATTATCCTTATATTTTTCTTTTATATGTTCCATTTTTTCTGCCAATTCTTGTTGTTTTTTCATAGAAAATCTTTGTTTTAATGACAATGGCATTAGTACCAACTTTACTATTAAAGTTATAAGTACTATTGCAATCCCAAAATCTCCTGTAAAACTAAATAATATATTTAATACCTCTTGTAGTATATTTGAAATGAAATCCATTCTATTCTCTCCTTTTATTTTAAATTCTTGAACTGTAATAGAATCATTTCAAATTAAAATATACTATAATACCTCCAAATATCATATTTTTGAAAAACAATATAATGCTTAGGCAATCTTTTTTCAGAATATGTAAATCTATTTATAAATATATTTCTTATCAAAACATATTTAACTCTATGATATAAGAGGTCTTTACAAAAGTAAATTATGCATACAAGGATAGATACTAATAATGTCATATAAACTAGTATATACAACAGATTATCCATATCCAATCTCATTACATCACCTCATCAGTATTTATATTTGTTTTTATGTCTATGTCTATGTTTATGTCTATGTCTATGTTTATGTCTATGTCTATGTTTATGTTTATGTTTATGTTTAGATAATTATAGTATATTAATCACTTAATGTAAATATACAAGTACTAATACCTTGATAAAACTATATTAAATTTTTAGTGTTATTTTTACCAGAATTCTTATGCTCTACTTCTAAAGACAATGACTTTTTTCTAAATTAATGATAAAATAATTAAAACAATTTTTCTATATGCAAATATGTTTTATGTAAACATAACGTAAATATATGTTTAAAACTAATATAATCTTTAAAATAAAAAACCATACTTGAAAAAATTAACAAAACTAAATGGAGGTTACTACAATGATAAGCGATTCTATATCGAAAAGACGTAGCATTAGAAAATATAAAAATCAAAGTATTTCACATGAAACTATAGAGAAAATAATTGAAGCTGGAATAAATGCACCTTCATCTAAAAATAGACAACCATGGAAATTTATTGTTGTCACTGAAAAAGAAAAAGAATCTATGCTTAGAGCTATGAGCAAAGGTATTCAAAATGAAATTGATAACAATGGACTTCTTCCAGAAAGTCGCCAACATATTGCAGGAGCAAATTATACTGTTGAAATTATGAAACAAGCTCCCATAACAATTTTTATTTTAAACAAGTTAGGAAAGTCACCTTTAGAAAACTTATCT
This sequence comes from Clostridioides sp. ZZV14-6150, assembly GCF_020657875.1. NCBI lineage: Bacteria > Bacillati > Bacillota > Clostridia > Peptostreptococcales > Peptostreptococcaceae > Clostridioides > Clostridioides sp. ZZV14-6150. The sequence goes on from NZ_JAGWDA010000013.1 coordinate 71,868, forward strand.
GCTGAAGAACGTTTTTATGAAATGGCAAATATACAATCAATTGGAGCTGCAATTCAAAATATGTCTCTTACAGCTGTAGAGTTAGGCCTAGGTAGTCTTTGGATTTGTGATGTGTACTTTGCATATCATGAATTATGTGAGTGGTTAGATACAGATAGTCAATTGGTTGCAGCAATATCCTTAGGTTATCCTGATGAACAACCATCAAAAAGACCTAGATTAAAATTAAATGATGTAACTGAATGGAGATAAATAACTATTTATAACCAAAATATGGTAAGTAAATTCAATAAAAACAATTTACTTACCATAAAAAATAATTTGCTTACTATACTACTAGAACTATTGAAGATTATCTTATACCTCTACAATCTCCTTATGATTACTCACCACTTTATTTTGCTTTATAGTCAATGCTTTCATTTCATGGACTGCAAAATATATACATACCATTGCAGCAGCGGCATCCGCTATTGGCCCTGCATACATTACTCCATCAATACCCATAAACATCGGTAAAATCACTATTAATGGAATTAAAAACAGAATCTGACGAGTCAAAGAAGTAAAAAGTCCCAGTACTGATTTCCCAATTGATGTAAAGAAAGTTGATGATACTATTTGAACACCATTTATAAATGTTAATAACAAGAAAGTTCTAAAGTAATGTTCTGCAAATATAAAGTAAGTTTCATTCCCATTACCAAATATAGATGTAATTTGTCGTGGGAAGAATTGGAAGCATAAGAATGCAATAACAGATATAACAGTTGCACTTCCTACTGCCATCTTATAAGCTTCTTTTACACGAGTATATTTTTCAGCCCCATAATTGTATCCTATGATTGGTTGCATTCCTTGTGATATACCAATAATTATAGATATAAAAATCATATTTACTTTAATAATGATACCAACACAAGCAAGTGGAATCTCACTTCCATAAACTGACATTGCTCCATAATATGCTAGTGTATTATTCATAACTATTTGTGTTACAGTCATTGCTAATTGGTTAAAACATGAACTTGAACCTAGTGCAAATATATGTTTATAAATCATACTCTCTAATTTAAAACTCTTCTTATGTAGTTTAATATGTTGAAAATTCATTACATAATAAACACTAATTCCAAAAGATATAAGTTGCCCAATAACAGTAGCTAAAGCAGACCCAGCAATTCCCATATCAAGCACAAATATGAATAGTGGATTTAAAATGGTGTTGATAACTGCTCCTACCAACATACAAAACATAGAAGCTTTTGGTTTTCCATCAGCAAGTATCAACTTACTCATTCCAGTAGACATTATAAGAAATGGCAATCCAATTGATGTAATCTTTGTATATGTGTGTGCATAAGGTAATATTTCTGATGTGGAACCAAAGAATTTTAACAGTGGTGTTAAAAATATTGATACTATTATAAATAAACTTATTCCAAATATAGCCATCAAGCAAATAGAATTTCCTGCTGCTTTTGTAGCTTTTTCTGAATTTTTAGCTCCTAATTCTAATGAACACTTAGATGCTCCTCCAATACCTAACAATAAAGCAATTGCAGTACATATTGTTGTTAGTGGAAAGGTAACATTTGTAGCAGCATTACCTAATACCCCAACACCTTGCCCGATAAAGATTTGGTCAACAATGTTATATAAGGCACTTACTAACATCGCTATAATACTGGGTATTGCATACTTAGTCAATAATTTTGAAACTTTCTCATACTCCAATGGCTCTTTATATTTTTCTTCCATCTTCCTTCGCCTCCAATTTTGCTTCTTCATTCATATCAATGGCTATAAAAGCAGTCTTTTTTAACATTGACATGAACAACTCTTGCTCTTCTTTTTCAAATGAACTTAACAATTCTTCTACATACCCATTCGTTATTTTTATTATTTCATCGTAACATGCCAAAGATTTTTCTGTAGGATACAAATGCCACGTTCTTTTATCTTTAACACTTGGCTCTCTAGTGATAAATCCTTCTTTTTCTAGGTTTGCCAAAGCTCTTGTTATGTTACTAGGATTTACAAGAATTCTTTTAAATATAGTATCCTGTGTAATACCTGGATTACTACATATGTGTAATACATAAAAATATTGGCTATTGTTAATTCCAATATCAGCCAATTTTCTGTCAATATAGTTTGTGTTATATCTATTTATAATGGAAACCCATTTTAATAGCTCTCTCATCTTTTCTCCTTATATTGTTATTTATATTTTAATTGCGAGCGCAATAATCTATTTGCTCATGCAATTATTTTACTGCTAAATTTATACTTTGTCAATAGTCCATAATTCCTAATTCCTGTTGAGTTTTTGTAAACTTTATCTAAATTTTTGATTATTTCTTTAAATCTTCTTATATATCTAAATAGCTTCATTTTATCAGCTATTCGGTCATTTTCACTATTAAAAGTTGAAATTAACACCAAGGCAAATTAAAGCCTGCTTTTAAGCTGTCATATCGATGTAACATAATATCGTAAATTAGACAATACATAAATGAATAGAATTAAAATCAAGTGACAGCAAGTAAAATCAAGCTATAACTTCTTTATTTCGTTATAATGAATATAGAGTGATTGAAACGAGGTGAATAGTTAAATGTATGAGTGGCAACAACAAATTCAGATAATCATTGACGAGATTGACAAATGTATTAAAAATTACAATGGCGAAGTCTTAACGCTACGCTTTCTTTCTCGCAAATTGGGATATTCTGAGTTTTATACAACGAAAAAATTCAAAGAAATATCGGGTATACAGTTTAGAGATTACTTGCGGAATAGAAAATTAGCCTTTGCATTAAAAGAGGTTCGGGACAGTGATAAAAGTCTATTGGATATTGCTTTTGATTATGGGTTTTCATCGCATGAAGCTTTTACCAGAGCTTTCAAAGGAACTTATGGTGTAACTCCGAGTGAATATCGAAAAAATCCTAAGCCAGTCGTTCTTCGTACAAAAATAACCCCTTTTGACCGCTACTTTTTAGGATTGGGAGAAATAGGTATGATTAAATCAACAGATGGTGTCAAGATTTATTTCGCAACCATACCTGCTCACAAATTTTTGTACATTAAAAACAATGAGAGTAACGGGTATTGGGATTTTTGGCGAAAGCAAAGCCTTATTCCAGGACAGGACCACGAAACAATTTGCGGTTTGCTCGACAGTATCAAGGGTAAATTGGACGATGACGGTGGAAGTGAAGCTAACTGCGGAAGCGGTCAGATTATGGCTTACATGAACGATTCGGACGGCAGGCTCTGCGATTGGGGTATTCTTCGTACAGAGTGTTGGGGCGTACGACTTCCTTTTGATTATAAAGGGGAACTGCCACCACAAATGCTTATGATTGATATTCCCGAAGCCGAGTATATTATCTTTGAACATGGTCCGTTTAATTATGAACAGGAAAATTGCAGTGTGGAAGAAAAGATTGAAACGGCTATGGCAACTTTTGATTACACTGGTAAGGGTTACTGTCCTGATATTACCCCTGGAAGAATCATGTACTTTTATTATGACCCAGAACAGTATTTTAAGTACATTAGACCTGTGAAAAAGATGTAAGCCTATCCACTGTAAAATACTCACTAAGTGGATAAGACGTACTCGATAAAATAAAATTTACGGAGGCAAATTAAAAATGACTAAGTCTATTTGTGGAGTTGATTGTAGGAAATGCGAATTGAGTAACACTTGTAACGGATGTGCTGAAACAAAAGGTCATCCTTTTGGTTCAGAGTGCATGGTTGCATTATGTTTGAAAGATGGGGAAAATGCTCTATACAAATTCAAAAAGAATTTGATTACAGCATTTAATGCACTTAATATACAAGATATGGAAGAAGTCACAGAACTTAATGCACTGAAAGGCTCTTTCATTAATATTGAATATACCTTACCAAAAGGTCAGATTGTAAAGTTTTGGGACGATAATAAAATTTATTTTGGAAATCAGCTTTGCAAAAAAGACAGTGACAGATATTATGGAATTATTGCTGACGAAAAATATCTCATGGTATCTGAGTATAGCGGTTATGGTTCTGATGCTGAGATTGTGGTATTTAAGCATTGGAGGTAAACGCAGATTAGAAGTTGAAGCGAAGATTATTTATAACAGATGGAGGTTCTTTAGGTTGGAAAAATATATTGCTCTTTTGCGTGGCATAAACATTAGCGGTAAAAACAAAGTGTCAATGCCATTATTAAAGGTGGCATTTGAAGATATGGGATTTTTGAATGTTAGCACCTATATCAATAGTGGAAATGTTCTTTTTTCCAGTGAAAACAACGATAAAAGTGAAATAAGTAGCCGATGTAAAGCCATGATAGAAGAAAGATTTATGTTAGATGTCCCCATAGTAATCATTTCACTAAAAGAATTATCGGAAGCTTTGGATAACACTCCCAAATGGTGGGATATAAATTCTGATGAAGAAGTGATACATCAAGCTATCTTCCCTATTCCACCTGTCACTATTGAAGAAGTATATAAGGCTGTTGGAGAAGCCAAACCAGAATATGAACAGGTTGATTATTATAAGAATGTGATTTTTTGGTCTGCACCAAGAGCTACATTATCAAAAACAAGGTGGTATAAAATTGCGAGTTCTTCAGTTAATAACAAAGTAACAATTAGAAATGCCAGCACTACAAAAAAATTATTTTTGCTATCAAATGAGTAAATTTATTATTGGCATAACATGGAGTTCACAAATTTCAGTTTATCTTTATGATTAACTGACTAGAAAATTTGAAAGCAATCTAACATCGTCATTCGTACAAATCTAAGAAAAAAATAGAGCTGGACCCAGATAATTCGCAATATATATTGACTGTCTGAGGTGTTCGCTATAAATTCAACGAAGAAAAACCGTAGGTTATATATCACTAATTAGTGAATTATATATAATCTGCGGTTTTGTGCATTACTCAAATAATTTATATACTTTTAATCATATTGTCATATCAAATCTCTTACACAATCGGTAAATTAGTAGTAAATTCAACTCTTAAAACTTAAGATATTGATAATAAACCTAGTGTTTAAGCGATAATCTGTATATCTATTTTAAGTTTAATTTAAAAACATGTTGACAGTCTATATATTATTTGTAATAATTAATATATCAAATCGATATATACCTAAACAATATATACCTAAACGATACTAGGAGGCACTATGTTAGAATACATTATTTTAGGATTTCTGATGGAAAAAGAATTAAGTGGATACGATTTAAAACAAAAAATGTCACAAAGTACTTCATACTTTTTTGATGCTAGTTTTGGTAGTATTTATCCTGCACTCAAAAGATTAGAAGAAAAAGGTTATATCTGCTATCGTGAAGTTATAGATGGTGGTAAATTAAAAAAACTATACTCTATAACTAATATAGGAAAATCATACTTTCTCGAATGGTTAGAAAAACCAATTAAATTTTCTAAGACAAAGCATGACCACCTTGTTAACATATTTTTTTATGAGTACTTACCTAAAGAAATAATTGAAACAAACTTAAAAATGTTAATAGCTGAAGTTGAATTACTTTTAAATAAATTAGATACACAGAAAACTGAGGTGGAACAAAATTGTTGTATTGACCAATATACATATATGTATTTCACAATGATTTATGGAGTTGACTATTATAGTTTTGTAATTAATTGGTGTAATGATTTATTAAAAAAATTGTAGGATAGAATTACAAAAGTCAACCTACATAATATAAAGGGGGTAAAACTTATGAGACTTTTAATACATGATTTAACTGAAAAAGATTTAGATAATTTATTACCTAAACTTGATAACAATATAAAAATACTTTCAAACAATGAAGAAATCCATAAGTGTATTGGTTGCTTTGGTTGTTGGATTAAAACACCTACTACATGCGTCATAAAAGACTATTACAGGAACATGAGTAAATTGATAGCTGATTCTGATGAACTTATTATACTAAGTAGATGTTGTTATGGTGGCTTTAGCCCATTTATTAAAAATATACTTGATAGAAGTATAAGCTATGTACTTCCATACTTTGTAATGAAGAATAATGAAATGCATCATAAGAATAGATATGAAAAACAGATAAATTTAAAGGTTCTATTCTATGGAGATTATATTACAGATGCTGAAAAAGATACTGCTACTAATCTAATACGTGCAAATGCTGTAAATCTTAATATGAAGGAACATTCTGTTTCATTTTTTAAAAATCCACAAGATGTAAGAGGTGAATCTTTATGAATATAGTAATGATAAATGGAAGCCCAAAAGTAAAAGAAAATAATTCACAATACTTTTTATCTGAGGTAGAAAAACTTATACAAAAAGATAATGAGATTTTCACATTTAAAATAGACAATGTATCTAAGTATCCTAAAGCTATTGATTCCATACTTAATTGTGATAGGTTAATAATTGCATTTCCTCTTTATGTAGATGGTATTCCTTCTCATTTAATTAGTTTTTTAGAGGAATGTGAAGAACTTGCAAAGAAACAAAATAAAAAATCTATTCCAGTATATGCAATAGTTAACTGTGGATTCTATGAGGGACAACAAACTCACTTAGCAATTCAAATGATAGAAAATTGGTGTAAAAAGGCTAACTTTACATGGGTTCAAGGAATCGGAATTGGTGCTGGAGAAATGATAGGTTCATTAAAATCTGTTCCTTTAGGTAAAGGTCCAAAAAAAAGCTTAGAAACTTTATTAGGAGAACTATCAAAGAATATACTTAGTAACAACATAGATAGTAACACTTCTAGTAAAGATACTATTTTTATCTCACCTAACTTTCCTAGATTTGCATATAAATTTATGGCTAACCACCAATGGACTCCTCTAGGTAAATCAAATGGATTAAGCAAAAGTGATATACTAAAAAAATAAAACATTATAACAAAACTGACATTTAAAAAAGGCTCTTACCTATAAGAACCCTTTTTTCTATACATATAAACTTTATTCAGCTTCTCTAATTCTTTCAACAATACTATCCTTAGAAACATTATGATAAACTATTAAAGGTACTATAGATGTTATCAAAAATACTATTAATATACTTATTATAAGTGCTCCTACTGGATAAGCATACACAGAATATCTTAATTTCATAATATTAAATCCTAAAAATGTTGCCATACTTCCAAAAGTAAGATTTACAATAGTTATTATCACCCCATAATAAAAACCTTCAAGTATTATCATTTTTTGAAGCTGTTTTCTTGTCATTCCTACTGCCTCAATCATTGCAAACTCTTGTTTACGAGACATTATATTTGTTATCATAGTATTTATAAAGTTTAGTACTCCAATCAATCCTATTATAAAGACTGCACTCATACCTACAATCTTTATAACCTTTTGACTCTCTCTTGCCTCTTCTATATAGATATTTTTTGAATAAACTTTTGTATATGGATTATTGTATTTCTTATTCAAATTATTTATTTTATTTTCAACAGACTTCACATCACCATTTGTATCAATTACCAGACTTTCTACATATGGCTTTATAACCATATTTTTAAAGTCATTTTCATTAATGTACATTCCCATATTAAAATTTTGTGCACCATCAAAAACTGCCATGACTTTAAACTCTTTATCTATATATCCTTCCCCTATAGTATCTCCTTTTAAATATCTAAACTTAATTTTATCTCCTGCTTTTATTTTACTTCCTTCATGTCCATTAATTACTACATATCCGCCTTCATCAAATTTTTTCTCATCTATAGAACCTGACAGTATTTTAGAATTCTTTTGAGAATATATATTATTGTTTTTTGATAGTTTACTTAATAATCTACCTGAAGATAATCCAACTGTATCTGAAGCTAAAAAACCATTATTTTCTGCAATTTCTTCTGGGTCTCTGCCTTGAAGAAATTGCTTTTTATATTCTTCATCTACTTTTTGAGTCAATACTTCATCTTTTAAATCCCCTTCATAAACTATATAACTTAAATCCTTATACACCTTACTTACATTACTCACTCCATCAAGATTCTTAATATCTTTTATAAGATTTTCATCAATTGGAGCAACTTCGTTATCTTCAAATTTCGCAGTATCTGCAAGCCCATGACGTATTTCTATATCCCCTAACATCATACCTTCAGCTGCTCTTTCTGGGTTAGAACTACTTATAATTGCAGATACAGTCAAAAATATTATACAACTTAGTGACATAGAAACTAAAACTAGAATAGCTTTGCGTCTATTTCTAAATATATTTGAAAATGCCATCTTATGGATTTTAGAACCATGTTTCCCACTTTTAGACTTACGTTTAATCCTATTACTTTTATCACTATATCTTACAGCGTCTATAGGAGATACAGAACTTACAATCTTAGCAGGTTTTCTGCATGACAATCTAACAGTTACATATGAAAATATAACAGCAAATACAAATATTAACGGATTGAAATATTCAAATGCAGTTTTATTTAATCCCTCCATAAACTTACCAACCAGAGGAACAAATACCATCCCTAGTAAAAATCCCAATACTAAACCTATTGGTATAGCTACTATACATAATCTATTAGCTTGTTTAATAATCAATTTTTTTAATTGATACGGTGATGTCCCTATTGTTTTTAATAAGCCATAATATTTTATATCTTTAACAACTGAAATATAAAAAATATTATATATTAATAAATATCCACTTAAAAGTATAAGTATTACAATTAAGATTATTGGCAATACATTTTTAACAACTTCTTTGAAAGTAGTTGCTTGTTTACTTAAGTATATGGGATTTATAGTTGCTTTTCCTGAATAAGGTTGGATTTTCTCAATTAATTTATCAAATTTAGACTGCAAATCTTTATCATTAAAAAAATTGAAGGATACACTTGTAGGAGCTACCTCATGTGTTTTCTTGTAATTATCATAGAAGGCTTCACTTGTGAATACATCATGAAGAGGTATTGCTATAGCTGTTTTGTATTCAAAATATCCAACTAGTTTAAATTTGAATGTTTCTTTTTCATTAGTTAGTACTCCATCTTCAGTTTTTGGAATTATTAATTTTACTTCAGCACCTATTCTATGAGGTACATCTATCATATCTAATATCTTTGTAGGCATGACTATTTCATCATTATTTTTTGGTAAACTCCCTTCAATCATCTCTACATTTACAGCACTTTCAAGGCTTTTTTTATCATAAACAGTTAAATTCACTGCCTGCGTTGAAAACTCTGGATTTTTTAAACTTGCTATGTTTTTTACTATTCCAATACTGTTTTTATCTACTGAACTATCTTTTCTTATAATGTCAATCTGTCTATTACTTAAATCTTGAAATTGAACATGGCTCTTTGTCCCATATTCCATAGCTTGATAATTATTAAAAGCTTCCAACATACTATATCCTACTGTAAACAATGAGGTAAACAAAACTGTAGTTAATACTATTGCAAGCACTGAAATTATATTTCTCATTTTATTCGTTTTAAAACTTCTATCACTTAATTTTTTTATAATTTCCTTATTGTTATTTTGTAACATTGTTCTCACCTCTATTTACAACTTTTCCATCCTCAATCCTTATAATTCTGTCAGCCATTTGAGCAATTTGTTCATTATGAGTTATCATAATTATAGTTTGGCTAAATTTACTACTAGTAACTTTTAGAAGCCCTAACACATCTTGTTCTGTTTTGCTATCTAGGTTCCCTGTTGGTTCATCAGCTAGTATTATTGATGGTTTTGTTGCTAAAGCTCTTGCAATAGCTACTCTCTGTTGCTGTCCTCCTGATAGATTATTTGGAAGGTCATCCACTTTTTGACTTAGTCCTAAAACGTCTATTATTTCATCTATATATTTAGTGTCTATTTTGCACCCATCAAGTTCTATAGGTAATACTATATTTTCATAAACATTTAGTATTGGAACTAAGTTATAATTTTGAAATATAAATCCTACATTACGTCTTCTAAATATTGTAAGTTCTTCATCATCCATAACAAATATATCATTATTATCAACAATTACTTTTCCATCACTTGCTCTATCAAGTCCCCCTATCATATGTAACAAGGTACTCTTTCCACTTCCTGATGTCCCTACTATAGCTATAAACTCTCCTCTATTTATACTTATATTTATTCCATCTAAAGCTTTTACTATATTTTCACCCTTACCATAATATTTTTTTAAATTATTAGTCTCCAGTATTTTCATAATCATATCTCCCTCTTACTTTATTTTATATATTTTCTAATTGTATATTAAAATTTCATGCTTATTGATTCCTTACTTAGATATTATCATGTAAGTACCTCTCTAATCCTCACAGTACTGTTATATTTTAGATATGAATTATAACAATTTTGAGATATTTTGTGATATTTATTGAAGTGAAACTAAAAATAGTGCATATGATGTTATCTAACAAACACTATATACACTACTTCTAAGAATTTTTGATTTTATTTTCAAGTTATATATTATAATCCTCAATTTTAAATAAATGCTGAGTCTAATTTTTCATATAAACATTAAACGTAGTTCCAATATTCTTTTGAGAATCTACTTTTATATATCCATTCTGTTTATTTATAATTTCTCTTGCTAAGTACAATCCCACTCCAATACCTTCTATATTTCCAACTTCTATACTCCTATAGAACCTTTTAAATATATTGTTTATTTCACTTTCATCTACACCCATTCCATTATCACTTATGATAATTTTAGTGAATATATCCATTTTATCAACCTTTATACTTATTTTTCCTCCCTCATGGGTATATTTTACTGCATTTTCTATAATATTAAATAAAGCTTCACTAGTCCATTTTTTATCATGGCAAACTTCAATTTTATCATCTAAATCAATTTCTAGTACTATATTTTTTTCTTCTAATTTTAAAAACACTCCACTTAATGCGCTTGCAATAGTATCACTTATTCTACTTTTAGTCGTATTCAAAGATATAATACCAGTTTCTAATCTAGAAATTTTTATAAGGGCTTTTCCTAACCAGTCCAATTTATTTACCTGACTTTGCATGTTTTCTAAAAACAATACTTGATTCTTTCTATCTAATTCTTTATGCATTAGAGTTTCATTATACATAGATATATTAGCTATTGGTATTTTTATTTGATGCGATATATCTGATATCAAAGTTTTTATATTTTCTTTTTCCGCTGAATACTTACTATTTTTAACTTCCATAACCTCTATCATATATTTAATTTTATTTTGAACTTTGGCAGTTAAAGTATCTTTATTTAAATCAAAGAGCATATTTTTATTACCCAATATAAATTCATCTATGTTATATATAATATTGCTACTAAATTCAACTATGTCTTTTCTTATTTTATATACAAAAAATAGTGATAAGAAAAACATAGTAAATATAAAAATTAAAATTATACAATTAATATTTACAATAAATTCAGCTAAATCAGGATGCATATATAAAATTTTGTTAGTTTGCATTCTTATTATTATTAAGGATAGGCATGATACTATGAAATATATAATAGAAATGTTTTTGTAATAGTTCTTACTTAAATTTTTATTATTTTCCATCTTGTTCACCAACCCACATATACCCGATTCCATAAATAGTCCTTATGTACTTATGTTTAGATGTCTTCTGGTCTATTCTCTTTCTCAATCTATTTATATTTACAGTCAATGCATGTTCTTCCATATATTCACTATCATTGTCCCATATGGCATCTATTAATGCTTGTCTTGTGACTATTTCATTTTTATGTTGTACCAATTTCTTTACGATTCTATATTCTATGGGTGAAAGAATTATATTTTCCCCATTCCTACTTACAGTCAGATTAGCAAAATTAAATTCAAATTCGCCCTCAAATAAGACCTCTTCTTGCATTTCAATATTACATCTTCTAAGCAATGCTTTTATTCTTTGTAGTAATATATTTATACTAAATGGCTTTGTTATGTAATCATCTGCTCCTATCTTAAATCCATTTACAATATCAGATTCCATATCACAGGCTGTCAAAAATAGAATACCTACTTTTGAACTAGTTCTTATTTCTTTGCACAGGTCAAATCCATTTCCATCAGGAAGATTTACATCTAATATCATTAAATCTATTTTTTCTTTCTCAAATTTTTCTTTAGCTTCTTTTAGACTATATGCTGGTACAACTCGAAATCCATCACTTTGTAAGTTAAAACATATACCATTATTAAGCATAATATCATCTTCTACAACCATTATAGTTTCCATTTTATTTCCTCCATATTTTTTATACACATTAAATCATTGGGTTCCCCATTTTATTATACTAATTTTATTTTCTAAAAAACTATTATTATCTTAAGTTTTTATTAATTCAAAATAAAAAAAGTGTATATTTAGTAATTTTAACTAATATACACTCATTATTGTTTATAAGTTTATAAATGTTTTATTTTAGTTTGCCATAGTCTTCATCAGATACAGGCTCCAACCATTCATTAAAAGCTCCCTCTGCTGGGACTTCTACAGCTAGATGCTGAAACCAACTATCTGGTGCAGCTCCATGCCAGTGCTTTACATCTGGTGGTATATTAACTACATCACCTGCATGCAATTCCTGTGCTGGTTTGCCAAACTCTTGATAATATCCTCTACCTCCAGTTACAAGTAAAATCTGTCCACCCTTATGATGTATGTGCCATGAATTAATTGTAGAAGGAGCAAAAGTCACGTTCCCGATTCCCACACCAGTAGTAGTAAGCATATTTAAATAACATTCTCCTGTAAAATACTGTGCAAATGCTTTGTTTTCTTCCCCAATAGGGAAAACTGCTCCTGTACCTAAATCTTTTTCTCTATCCATATTTAATACCTCCTATGCCTTGCTTAACTATTCTTACATTTTTAGTATACGACTTAAAGTTAACTCAAGGTCAATAGCTTTTTAGTATTATCATAATTTAATTTTTAGATTAACTTTATTCTTTTAAATCATCATAACTTGTTATAGATTTTTTTACATTCAGTAATTGGTCTACAAATTGATTAGCAGGGGCATTTGAGATATTTTCAGGAGTATCATATTGTTGAATGACTCCATGATTCAATACCAAAGTTTTTGTACCTAAAATCAAGGCTTCATAAATATCATGTGTAATAAAGATAATTGTAATTCCTGTTTTTTTATGAATTTCTTTTATCTCTTTTTGTAGCTGTTTTCGTGTAATTTCATCAACAGCACCAAAAGGTTCATCCATCAATAAGATTTCTGGTGAAGAGGCTAAAGCACGTGCAATCCCTACACGCTGTTGCTGACCACCTGATAATTCAGATGGGTATCTTGTTTTCATATCATTTGCTAATCCCACGATTTGCATCCATTTATCTACAGCATTTTTTATTTCTGACTTATTTTTTCGATTAAGGAGATTTGGCACATATGAAATGTTTTCTTCAACAGTCATATGAGGAAAAAGAACACTTCCCTGAACACAATAGCCTATTTTTCTTCTTAATTTAATTAAGTCCTCATTTTTAATGTCTGTTTTGTTAATTAAAATATCTCCTCCATCTGGCAAAATCAGACCATTAATCATTTTTAGAAGTGTTGTTTTTCCACTTCCAGATGACCCAATAACAGTTAAAAATTCTCCTTTTTCTATATCTAAATTGAGATTATTTATGATTGTTTTATCATTATATCGTTTTTCAATATTTTTAAATTGTATAATAGGTGTCATTATATTTCCTCCAATTATAAAAGTCCCTTTTTATTCAAAAACTCGCGTGCAACTTCTCTAGGCTCTAAATTATTATTTTCTACATCATAATTCAATTTAGCCATTTCTTTATCAGTTAAAATATTTTTAACCATCTGGAATACTGCTGAAAGTTCTGGATGTTCCTCTAACACCTCTGAACGAATAACATTTCCACATTGATAAGATGGATAAAAGCTTTTATCATCATTTAAGACTACAACATCTGAAACACTATACTGTCCATCAGTTGTAAATATAGGCATTACATCAATTTTCCCCTCATTGATTGCCTGATATTTAAGTCCAATATCTAAATCAACTGTGTTTTTAAAGTGTAAGTCATAGGTATTACATAGTGGAGTATAGCCATCTTCTCTTTCATAAAAATCATACTCTGCACCAAATGTCAATTTAGAAGATATATCTCTTAAATCTGAAATATTCTTTAGTTTATATTTATCTGCAATTTCTTTTCTAACTGCCAACGCATAACTATTAGAAAAACCATACATACCAGTCCACTGCATTTTAAGTTTAGTTTTATATTCAGATTGTAACTTCTCAAACATATTTTCAGTATATAGTTCATTTTTCTTCAGTACCATATTCCAGCCTGTACCTGTATACTCTGGATAAATATCAAATTCTCCATTGCCCATAGCTGGCTGAATATTGGATGTTCCTCCGCCTACACCTTGTGTAATTTCTACTTTCAAATCTGTATTTTTTTCAATTAAAATATCCAATATTTCACCAAGAATATATTGTTCAGTCATTGGTTTTGTAGCGATATGAATAGTTTGAGCCTTTGCAGAATTAAAGAAGTAAGATGTAAAGATAGTTATTATAAGGATAAGACTTCCTAGAATGGCAAATACTTTTTTCCTATTTTTCTTTTTTCTTTTTCTTTGTAAAAATCTTTCTACTAATCCTAGAATGAAATCAAATAACAAAGCCAATAGAGCAATAAGAATACTTCCAGTGACTGTCATTACTGTGTTGTTTGTTGTGATTCCTCTATATATAGCTACACCCAGACCACCAGCACCTATAAATGAAGCAATACCAGTCAATGCAATTGTCATAATAACCATATTTCTAATACCAGACATAATAACAGGTAAGGCTAGCGGAAGTTTTATTTTATATAGTATCTGAAAGTCTGTACTTCCTATACCTTTCGCTGCTTCAAGGATATTTTTATCTACATTAGTAATTCCAGTATATGTATTTCTAACCATAGGTAATAATGCATATATAGTAAGAGCAATAACAGCTGTAGTATTTCCAATTCCAGAGAATGGTATCAAAAAACCCAACATAGAAATAGATGGTATGGTGTATAGAAAATTAATAGTCCCCAATATTGGCTTAGACGACTTATGAAATTCACTTACAACGATACCAATTATACCACCTAAAACAATTGCAATTACTATAGAAATAATAGAAATTGTCAAATGTTCGATGGATAGTTTTATAAAAAAATCACTTCTTTCAGATAATAGTGTTAGCATATCGTTTAGCATTACTTCCACTCCTTTTTATGAGTTTTACTTAATAAGATTCAAATTATAAAATTATAGTTTAGTGATAGCTCTCATCGTACCACACTAAATAAATTATTCCATAAATTACATATTAAGGTCATAATATCAAACTTTCAAGTAGGCACTAAAAAGTAACTAATAGAAAATCCTACTTTGTCAATCTTCATAAAAATAATAAAAAATGTCAGAACCGTTAAAAACTTACTATTTAAACGGATTTCTGACACTATATTTAATTAAATTTGAATATTTATCATATTATTTATTATTGTTAAACTTAACTATCATATTATATACCCATTATATTTACTCATATATCATCTATATTTATTGTATTTTATTTATTATACTATATATTTTGCTGTTAGTGATATTTTATCGTTAGACAATTCTTTTGGGGTTCCTTCAAAGATTACTTTGCCACCTTTTGTCCCTCCTTCAAGACCCATATCGATAATCCAATCCGCTCTTTTAATTACATCTATATTATGTTCAATTATGATAACTGTATTTCCATTATCTACAATCTCTTCAATTATATTTATAAAATTTTCAATGTCAGCCATATGAAGCCCAGTTGTCGGCTCATCTAATATATACACTGAACTTTCCTTATTTAATTCATTAGCAAGTTTTAATCTTTGACACTCTCCTCCAGATAATGTATCTAGAGTTTGCCCTAAAGTAAGGTATCCGATTCCCATTTTTTCAATGCACTGTAATTTCTTTTTAATCTGTTTTAAACTAAAAAATTCAATCGCATCTGAAACCGACATTTCAAGAAGTTCTATTATATTTTGCCCTTGAAATCTATATTCTAAAACTTCTTTTTTAAATTTTTTCCCTTCACAAATATTGCAAGTACTTTTTATACTTTCCATAAATGCAAGATTTGTTTGTACTATTCCAGACCCTTTACAATTATCACAAGCTCCTTCTGAGTTTGAGCTAAACAAAGACGCTTTAACACCATTTGCTTTTGCAAAAATGTTTCTTATATCGTTCATAATTCCACTATATGTTGCTAAGCTTGACCTAGAATTAGCTGATACAGAGCTTTGGTCTATTAATACAGCATTTGTATTTTGCTTTAAAAATTCATGTTTAATTAATGTACTCTTACCAGCTCCTGCTACTCCTGTCACTAAAGTTAATACACCTTTAGGTATCTTTATAGATATATTTTTTAAATTGTTTTGATTACAATTTTTAACCTCTAAATATCCTCTATGTTCTCTTACATTTTCCTTAATAGAAAGAGCTTTATTTAAGGCATTTCCTGTTAATGTCCCACTTGAAAGCAACTTTTCATAACTTCCTTCATATACAACTTTACCACCATACCTCCCAGCTTTCGGACCTACATCTACAATGTGGTCTGCAATTTTAATCACGTCTGGGTCATGCTCAACAACTATAATTGTATTTCCTTTATCACGTAATTTTCTTAGAAGATTATTTAATTTATAAACATCTCTTGGATGAAGACCTATACTTGGTTCATCAAAAATATACATCAAATCTACAAGGTTACTATTTAAATATTTTACCATCTTTATACGCTGAGATTCTCCACCTGATAGTGATGATGTCTCCCTATCTAAAGTTAAATACCCTAGACCTATATCTATGATGTTATTTAGTTTTTCTAGTATCCCTTTAATTAGAGGTTGTGCTTCTGGCTCATTTATATCTTTAATAACCTGATAGTACCTAAAGTTGACCTTGAATTACCTCCAAGTCTACTTTGGTCTATAATAATTGGTGTTGATAAATTTTCTATACAATCAGCTTTAACTTCTCCATATTTAGGTAAAAAACTTCTTACAAAAGTACTAAATCTCTCGTTTAATTGACGTTGTGATTCTTTTGCAATTGTTTCAAAAACAATAGATGATTTTCCAGAACCAGATACACCTGTGAATATGGTTATTTTTCTTTTTGGTATTTTTAATGAAATATTATCTAGATTATTTTCCTTACATCCTTTTAAAACTATAAATTCATTACTCATACTGTATCCTCCTAAATTGTTTTTATAGCAAATTATAGCACGTAACTTATCCCATGGTTGTATACTGTAGGGTTTAAAATTTCATATAAAAAGTCCATATAAATTTATTAAGAGGATAAAAAAAGTACCTCAAAATGATTTTTAAAATCACAACTGAGATACTAAACCTTGTTTAATAATAATATATTTTTATTATTCTCAAATACTTTTTTATCATTAGTAAATAATATTTTTAAGATAGCTTTATGTTCAATTAATTTAATATTAAATTACTTTAATATTAAATTGCTTTAATGTTTAGTTATTTTATGTTTGATTACTTTATGTTTAATTGTTTTAATATTTAATTACTCTAATATTTAATTATTTTACAAGCAATTCTTATATTTAATATGAATTAATACAAAAAACTAAACAAAGTTCATAATCACTAAAAATTAATCTTCACTTAACACAGATGTAAGTTCAGGGTCATCCAAAAGATGTTCAAAATAGCTATGTGCTGAGATATACCCTATACCATACATTTTTCGTTTTAAATTTACAACCTTATATTCATAACACGCACTTTTGACCTTACTATAGTCATTAAAATTCATTGCTTTATAGATGGCTCTTTCATTTCTTGGTATGTACTTTACATATTTTGGTTTTATAAAATACAAGTCATCTTTTATCTTACGTTCACGTTTAAGCTTCTTTAAAACTTCCCCATTTTTTCTATGCATTATATGGTCATCGTACTTATAATGATGAGCTATATGAGTTACATCACCCTTAAATTTATTTTCAAAATCTAATATTGTCTTTTCCATTAACTTATAATGTGTCCCCTCTTTTTTGTCTATATCAGCAAGTATAATTATATTTTGTGGTTTTACTCCAAGCTCTTTTAATGCTGACTTAAATTCATTGTTCCTAAGCTCTTCTTTTTGCTTTCTGGTCAGATTTCTAAACTTTGTATTAGCCCTAAAAACGTTAACCCCAGAACCATCTGATACTAGTACCACATATACATTATCAACACCACACTGTTTTATAGCATCAATAATGGCACTTCCTCCCCATAGAACCTCATCATCTTGATGTTGAGGATAAAATACTGCTGCCGATTTAAATTTTCTACTATTACTTTCAGGAATAGGTATTTCAAGTTTTCCATTAAAATTCTTTGCAATTAAAAATATCATTAATAATATTAATATACTTATTCCTATGTGCTTCGTTTTATTTTCCATATTTAAAATTTTCTCCTTCTTATCAATTCAAATATCTTATAAACCTTTGTGGCAAATAGGTTGAAATATACAAATTATTTTACAATATTTTATTGTTTTATACAATCTTTGATACGAACTATAATAAAATAAAAAAGCTTTCTAACTGCAATGTTACAAACATTACAGCCAGAAAGCTTCTTAAATTCTTAAAATTTATTAAGCTTATTTTTAATATAAATATATCTATTTTTGATAAATTATACTTTAATTGCTATATAAATACGACTATTTTCATAGTCTACATTTCCTTTAAAATTTCAAGCAACTCTTCTTCACTATACATATATTTCTCATTACAGAACTGACATCCAACTTCTGCCTGTTTATCTTCTTCTATTATTTGAGCCAAAGATTTTTTACCTATTGCCACTAACGCAGTTTTTACTCTTTCCTTTGAACATTCACACTCAAATCCAATTTCACAAGTATCAAGTACTTTAGGCTCCAAACCATCTAAAACTCTATTTAATATATCTTCTGGTAAGTTTCCTTCCTTTAACATATTAGTTATTGAAGGTAATTTAGCTACATTTTCTTCTAATTTTGCGATAGTTTCTTCTTCTGCATCTGGCATTAATTGAACTATAAATCCTCCAGCAAACTCAACTTCATCCTCTTTTGTAAGAACACCTAAAGCTACCACTGATGGAGTTTGTTCTGACACTGCAAAGTAGTAAGTAAAGTCTTCTGCAATTTCTCCACTTACTAATGGATAAGTTCCATTGTATGGCTCTCTAAGACCTAAGTCTTTAATAACTTTTACAACACCTTCTGTCCCCACGGCTGCTGCAACATTCAACTTTCCATTTGGATAATCTTCAACTTCTACATGAGGATTTCCTACATAGCCTTTTACTATTCCCTTAGAATTTGCTGTTGCGATGATAGTTCCAATTGGTCCACCACCTTTTATTATTACAGTCAATTTATCACTGTCATTTTTCATCATCAATCCCATTATAGATGTTGCTGTTAATGTCCTGCCAAGTGCTGCTGTTGCTACTTTTGTAGTTTCATGTAATCTTCTAGCTTCTTCTACTGTATTTCTAGTAGTTGCAACAAATGCTCTAACTTGACCATTTCCTGATGTCGCTCTTAGTACATAATCTTTCATTTGTATTCCTCCACACTTTGTTAATCATACTATTTTTCTATATTATTACTTTTTTCTATATTACTACTTTAAATTACTTTAATTTTTAATACAGAAAACTTTGCCTCTTCTATTTTTACCAATAATATTTTATATCTCTATCAATAATATTTTATATTAATAACACTTCTTTTTGTACATAACAAGAATATCTTTATTTTTTACATACAAAGAATATCCTTTGACTTTCTTCATTAGGTTTTTCAAATGTAAAATCTCCATAAGATTTTATATCACTAAATCCAGATTCTTTAAGCATATCAACTATTTCATCCTCAGTATATGCCCTTTGTTGATGTACTTCTTCAAATCTTTCAAACTTTCCATCTTCATCTTTAATAAAAAATGTCAGTTCCATTTCAATCAAATTTTCTTCATCATCAAAGTAATTTTGCCACATATAAGCTATATCTTCTCTATTTTCTCCATACATATTATTTCCTAATATATTGGCTAATTTATAAAATGAACTTATATCAAATATAAAGATTCCATCTTTCTTTAATAATTCATACGTTTTTGAAAATACATTTTCTAAATCATCATCATAAGTTATATAATTAAATCCATCACAGGCACAAAGCACACAATCCAAATCGGATATATCAAAGTCCAGCTCTGATATGTCTTGTTGAAGTAAAACTAACTCTACGCCTTCTTTTTCTGCCTTTTCTCTTGCTACACTAAGCATTTCATCAGATATATCAATCCCAGCTATATCATAGCTCTTTTTAGTTAATGGAATTGTGAGATTACCTGTACCACATGCTAATTCCAATATATTTTTTACTTTTACACCTTCATTATCTATTATATCTTCTATATATTTAACCCATCCATCATAATCAACTTCATTCATAAGTTCATCATATACAAACGCAAAATCACTATATTGACTCATCCTTTTTATTCTGCCCCTCCACAATCTTTCTTAGCCTCTTTTTACGTGATGTAAGCATACCTCCGATTCTTCCAGCTTCTTTAGCTGTAAGCCCTGCCCATCCACGTTCTCCAACTTTGTCCATAAGACCTAGTTCTGAGGCTATCTCATATTTCATTATATCATCATTTGTCAATATTTTAGTATTCTTGCCATTAGTTATCTTCTTTTCTCTTTTCATATTTTCTTTCAAAAAAATCACCCCTTCTTATTTGTATTTTTGTCAATTAAAAGAAATTTATACAAATAAGTAAGGGGTATTTATCAATTCATATGTTTTCAAATTTAAGTATTTTAAATTTATGACTTTTTAAAATTATTCTTTCTAAGTATGTGTTATTTATAATTTTAATATATGTTATTTATAGTCTTATCATAATATGTTATTTACAATCTTATCAAAAAAATTGACCTTTTTATCCAAGCTATCTACAACTTATTCATTACAAAGCTTAACATATTTTAATCTATTGCTTTTTTATATTTTAATAATTTTGCATAGACATTTAGTGCATCCACACATATCTTTTCATCAAAGTTGAAGTTTATATTATGAAGTCCATTTACAAATCCTTTTTTCTCATTTCTTGAGCCCAACATAAAGAACAGCCCTGGAACTTCTTTTTGATAGTAAGAAAAATCTTCTGATATCATAAGTGGGTCTAATTCTATAGCCGTATCCTTTCCAACAGCTTCTACAAACTCTTTATACAAGTCTTTATCGTTTTTAACAGCTATATAATCATCCATAATATTTATATTTACCTTACAGTTATAAGACAATTCAAAGCCTCTAGCAAGTTCTTTAACTCTAAGTTTCATTCTCTCATACACTTCTGGACTAAAGCATCTAATAGTCCCTTCCATCTTTATATTTTCAGCTATTATATTTCTTCTAGCCCCTCCTTCAATTCTACCTATAGTCAACACTGCATTGTCTATTGGGCTTATATTTCTTGATACTATAGTTTGAAGTGAACTTATAAAGTTTGAAGCTATGACTATACCATCAATTCCATTTTGTGGCATAGCTCCATGTCCACTTTTAGACACTATTTCTATATCAATATCTCCTATTTGAGCCATGAAGTATCCTTCTCTTGTACCTACATAACCTTCTGGTAATTCTGGGTATATATGAAGCCCATATATCTCATCCACATTGTATTTTCTAAGCACACCTGCATCTATCAATGCTTTTGCTCCCCCTGGCCCTTCTTCTGCTGGTTGGAATATAAATACAACATTATCATTTAAATCTTCTTTATTATCATTTAAATACTCAATTAATCCAAGCAATATAGTAGCATGTCCATCATGACCACATAAGTGTTTTACACCTTCTTCACTACGAAGACCGTCTATATCAGCTCTGAAAGCTATATCTTTTCTTGGTCTTTTACCTTCTATCACACCTACTATTCCTGTTTCTAAGTAAACTTCATATTCAACTCCTATTTTATCAAGATAATCCCTTATATATTTTGAAGTCTTATACTCTTTTCTTCCAATTTCTGCAATAGGATTTAATGCATTCCTATGCTTATAAAGTTGTTCTTGTAAATACGATGCCTCTCTCATGTAATCTCCTCCAAATTATAATTTATTATAAAAATATTTCTATATCTCTTATAATTAAAATATTATATAACATACTTTCATATTTAAAAATAAAAAGCTAAATTGAATATAAAAATATTTTGCATTATTAAATAATTCACCATTAATAATAATTCCCCTGTTTCATAAATCAAAACAGGGGAATTATTATTAAAAAATTTTTAATTTTAGCAAGAGAAGAAGTGTTTAGCAAGTCCACCTTTTGCAGTTTCTTTGTATTTATCCATCATATCAATACCCGTTTCTTTCATTGTTTCAACGACTTGGTCCAAGGAGACAGAATGTGAGCCATCAGTTAATAATGCATACTTAGCTGCATCATAAGCTCTTTGAGCTGCCATTGCATTTCTTTCTATACATGGAATTTGAACATATCCATATACAGGGTCACAAGTCATTCCTAGATGATGTTCAAGCGCTATTTCTGCTGCATATTCAATATGGTCTATAGTACCACCCTTTAAATACGCTACTGCCGCTGCTGCCATCGAACAAGCTGCTCCAACCTCACCTTGACATCCTACTTCCGCACCAGATATTGATGCATTAGTTTTTATTATATTTCCGATTATTCCAGCCACAAGTAATGCTTCAATTATTTTTTCATCATCGTATTTATAGAAATCTTGCATTGCAAAGAATATTCCTGGTATTACTCCAGCAGAACCACAAGTTGGTGCTGTAACTATTATATTACCAGAAGCATTTTGCTCTGAAGCTGCCAGTGCATATGCATATACAAGTGTCGAAAAACTTTTATCTTCTTGATACGCTTTATAAAAATTATTTGCTCTTCTTTTTAATAATAATTTACCTGGTATTACTTCATCTGTGCTTAGTCCATCATCAATAGATTTTCTCATAGCATCTTTTATAGTTTTTATATAGTCTTTTATATCAGATGGTTCACATTCTAATACAAAATCAACTAAAGTTTTATTATTTTCCTTACACCACTTCACTATTTCATCCATAGTGTCTAGATGATATATACTATTGCTTTTACTGTTTCTTTGACCTTCTTCTGCTATAGTTCCTCCACCAACAGAATATACAGTCCATTCAGCTGTCACATTTCCATCTTTATCTAAAGCTTCAAACTTCATTCCATTTGGATGAAAATCTTTTATTATGTCTTCTTCCCAAACGATTTCAACTTTCTTTGGTGCTATAGTTTTTTCAATTATATAATCTGTTAAGTGACCTTTTCCTGTAGCAGCTAAACTACCATATAATATTGCTCTAAAACTTTCTGCATCTGGATTTTCATTTTTAAATCTTTCCGCTGCTCTTTGCGGCCCCATAGTATGAGAACTTGAAGGTCCACTTCCTATTTTAAAAAGTTCCTTTAAAGTATCCATATTATTCCTCCTAAATTTTCTATGTTAATGCTTATTATTTATTTTTACGCACATATTTATTATAACCTAAATATATTAATTATTAGTTATTAAATTCGCATAAAATTTATTTTTTATTTCCATTTTGGTATATTTTATTAAATTAATATGCATATTTTGAGAATAAAACATTTATTTAAAATTTTTTTAATATTAATATAATATAAATATCTTACTTTATACAGTTAAGATATTAACTATGCCTATTAAAATTAATTAATTTGTACTATAATTATTATTGTACTTAAAAAATTAAATTTAAATAAAAAAGGAGATTTGATTATATGTTATTTAAAGGTTCTGCTGTTGCTTTAGTTACTCCATTTACGGAGGATAACAATATCAACTTTGAAAAGTTAGGTGAATTAATCGAATACCATATTGAAAATGACACAGATGCATTAGTTGTTTGTGGAACAACAGGTGAAGCTACTACTATGAGTGAATCTGAGATTTTTGCTGTAATAAAATATACAGTTGAAAAAGTCAATAAGAGAATACCAGTTATAGCGGGTACTGGTTCAAACAATACTATGCTGTCTGTTCATATGAGCCAAGAAGCTGAAAAATTGGGAGTGGATGGTCTTTTAATCATAACTCCTTACTATAATAAGACTAATGAAAAAGGTCTTAAACTTCACTTTGAAACAATAGCAAAAAGCGTTAAATTACCAATTATTTTATATAATGTACCAGGAAGAACTAAGGTAAATATAAAGCCATCTGTTGTGGCTGAGCTTGCTAAAATAGATAATATAGTTGCTGTGAAAGAAGCTAGTGGAGATTTAGCTCAAGTTGCAGAAATAGCTAAATTAGTGCCTAAAGACTTCGCTATATACTCCGGTAATGATGATACTATATTACCTCTATTATCATTAGGTGGAAGTGGTGTTATCTCTGTACTTGCTAACATCTGTCCTAAAGAAACTCATGATTTAGTAACTAAATTCTTTGAAGGTGACATTGAAGGCTCTAAAAAATTACAACTTGATATGGATGCTTTAATTGCTGCCTTATTTATAGAAGTAAATCCAGTTCCAGTTAAAACTGCTATGAATATTTTAGGTTTTAATGTTGGAGATTTAAGACTTCCTTTAGCTGAAATGGAAGAAGCTAATCTTAATATCTTAAAACAAGAATTGACAAGTTTTGGATTTAAATTTTAGCAATATTTCTATAAATAAGTTGATTTTTTCTAAAATATGTATTATTATTAGAATAATCAAATTTTAATATCCTATTAACCTAGGGTAGAGGTAGCTGTAAATAAGAGTATCCAATAGGAGCTGGCAAGCGTTAATGATTGGAAAAAGGATTTATAGCCGAAGAAAATATTTCTCGCAATAATATTTTCTGGGATTACACATAAGATGTGTAATACTGTCACTTATTTGTGTAGGTGGTGAGCTACAAGGTTTACTTTGAGTGATAAACTAGACGTACAAAGTATACCTTTGTACGTTTTTTGTATATAATTAAAGTTGTTAATATAATATTAAAGTATTTAGATATATAAAAATATTAACATATCTTACTTGTATAACTAAAATCAAATAATGTTTTAATAATTAAAAATTGGGGTGAATTTAATATGAAAAAAGTAAATGTGGCAATAGTTGGTGCTACTGGAATGGTAGGTAGAACATTTTTAAAAGTATTAGAAGAAAGAAATTTTCCAATAGAAAATCTATTTTTATTCTCTTCTTCTAAATCTGCTGGTTCTAAAGTAATGTTTTGTGGTAAAGAATATATAGTAGAAGAATTAAAAGAAACTTCATTTACTGATAGAGGGATACAAATAGCATTATTCTCTGCTGGAGGAAGCATTAGTGAAAAATATGCTCCAATAGCTGCATCAAATGGAATCTTAGTAGTAGATAACTCTAGTCAATGGAGAATGAATCCAGATGTTCCTTTGGTTGTTCCTGAGGTAAATCCAGAAGCTATAAAAAAACATAAAGGTATAATAGCTAATCCAAACTGCTCTACTATACAAGCTATGGTTCCTCTTAAACCTCTTGATGACAAATACAAAATTAAGAGAGTTGTTTACTCTACTTATCAAGCTGTATCTGGTTCTGGTGTTAAAGGGGTTGAAGATTTAGAAAAAGGAATGACTGGTAATCCTACTGGATTCTATCCACATCAAATTTCTTATAACTGTCTTCCTCATATAGATTCATTTACTGAAAATGGATATACTAAGGAAGAAATGAAAATGGTAAACGAAACTATGAAAATACTTGATAACTACGACTTAAAAATAACTGCAACTACTGTAAGAGTTCCAGTAAAAAATGGTCATAGCGAATCTATAAACATTGAGTTTAATAATCCATTTGAATTAGAAGATTTAGTAAAAACACTTGAAGAAGCTCCAGGAGTTGTAGTAGTTGATAATCCTGCTAAAAATGAATATCCAACTGCTGTAGAATTTGATGATAGAGATGAAGTGTTTGTTGGAAGAATTAGAAGAGACTTTAGTGTTGATAATGGTGTAAACCTTTGGGTTGTTGCTGACAATATAAGAAAAGGTGCTGCAACTAATGCAATCCAAATAGCTGAAATGGCTATATCATATGATTTAGTATAGTATACAAATTTGTATAAATATATGATTTTGTAAAATATTAATAATAAGTAAAAATAAGCATTAGAAGTAACTGTAATATAAAACACAAAACTAAAAAAGAGGGGATTGATTTTTTATGATATTTAAAGGTTCTGCTGTTGCTCTAGTTACTCCATTTACAAAGGATAGCAAAGTTGATTTCGACAAATTAGGTGAATTAGTTGAGTACCAAATCGCTAACGGTACTGATGCTATAGTGGCTTGTGGTACTACTGGTGAAGCTAATACTATGACTGATGAAGAACAACTTGCTACTATTAAGTATGTTGTTGAAAAAGTTAATAAAAGAGTTCCTGTTATAGCAGGAAGTGGTTCTAATGATACTATGCACTCAGTTAATTTAAGTCAAGAAGCTGAAAAACTAGGAGTAGATGCTCTATTAATAATAACTCCTTATTACAATAAAGCCAATAAAGCTGGACTTAAACGTCATTTTGAAACAATCGCTAATAGTGTTAAACTTCCAATTATACTTTACAATGTACCTGGAAGAACTTGTGTTAATATAAGCCCTAGTCTTATAGTTGAACTTGCTAAGATAGATAATATAGTTGCTGTGAAAGAAGCTAGTGGGGACTTAGGACAAGTTGCAGAGATAGCTAGCTTAGTTCCAGATGACTTTGCTATCTACTCTGGTAATGATGATACTATACTTCCTTTATTGTCTTTAGGAGGTCAAGGAGTTATATCAGTACTTGCTAATGTTTGCCCTCAAGAAACACACGATTTAGTGGCTAAATTCTTTGAAGGCGATATAGAAGGTTCTAGAAAATTACAACTTGGTATGGATGCTCTAATCGCAGCTTTATTTATAGAGGTAAATCCTATACCAGTTAAGACTGCAATGAATTTATTAGGATTCAATGTTGGAGATTTAAGACTTCCTCTAGCAGAAATGGACCCAGTAAACTTAGAGGTATTAAAGAAAGAATTAGTTAACTTTGGACTAAAAGTTAATGCATAGTACAAATTAATGCATGATAAAAAACTAAGTTTGGTCAAAAGTTAGCCCTTAATCATAGGAGGAAATTATGTTAAAAGTTATAGCAACTGGTTATGATGGAAAAATGGGCAAGATTTTAGCCGATACTATAAGAGATGATAGTGAACTAGAATTAGTTTGTGTTGCAGCTAGAGGTATGGATAGCTGTGAAGGCAATCTTAAAATTTATGAAGATATGAATACTATAGTTGAAGAAGCTGATGTAGTTATAGATTTTTCTCATCACTCTAATCTAGATAATATTTTATCTTATGTTTTAAAAACTAAAACTCCTTTAGTAATTGCTACTACTGGATATAATGATGAAGAAATTAATAGAATACATGAAGCGGCTAAAGTTATTCCTGTATTCCAATCATATAATATGTCTCTTGGTGTAAATGTATTAGTGAAATTGGTTAAAGATGCAGCTAAATTATTAGAAGGATTCGATATAGAAATAATAGAAAAACATCACAACAGAAAAGTAGATGCCCCAAGTGGCACAGCTGTTATGATTGCTAACGCTATAAAAGAGGTTTTACCAAACGTTGAAAATAATTATGGTAGGTATGGGCGTAGTGCAAAAAGACAACCAAATGAGGTTGGTATCCATGCTATAAGAGGTGGAAATATTGTTGGTGAACATGATGCTCTATTTGCTGGAGATAACGAAGTCCTTACAATAAGTCATCAAGCTCAATCTCGTGGTATTTTTGCAAGTGGTTCTATAGCTGCTGCTAAATACTTAGTTAAACAAAAACCAGGATTTTATAACATGGATAGTATGTTAGGATAGTAAAAATCTATATCACAAATAAAAAATATACACAAGTAAAAGATATATGATATAATAAATAAATTTACTCAATATTATGCTAAAATAATAATGCTATTAAAAAATAAATAATAGTAAGTATATACTAAAGTTGATAAATTAGTATATATGAGTATATAATAAAAGAAATATAATGAGATACAAGGAGAATTAACAAATGGTAAATTTAAACGATGCTTATGAAATAGCAAGATATATAAAAGAAGTTAAAAAGAAAACACCTGTTAAAGTATATGTAAATACTAACTCTTTACATTTCCAATCAACTGATAAATTTAAAGTATTTGGAAACAATGGTTCTTATGTATTTGTAGGTGACTATGAAGATATAATGGAAGTATTAGATAAACATGGTAATGATATAATAGATACTCATGTAGAATATGATAGAAGAAATTCTGCTATCCCTCTAAAAAATACTTTAAGTGAACATGCAAGAATCGAACCAGGTGCAATAATAAGAGACATGGTTACTATAGAAAAAAATGCTGTTGTAATGATGGGAGCTGTTATAAATATAGGAGCTGTTGTTGGTGAAGGTTCTATGGTAGATATGAACGCTGTTATTGGTGCTAGAGGTACTCTTGGTAAAAATGTTCATTTAGGTGCTGGTGCTGTTGTTGCTGGTGTTTTAGAGCCACCTTCTGCTACTCCTGTTATAGTTGAAGATGATGTTTTAATAGGAGCTAATGCAGTTGTTCTTGAAGGTGTTAGAATCGGTAAAGGTGCTGTTGTTGCAGCTGGTGCTGTTGTAACTACTGACGTAGAAGCTGGTGCTGTTGTTGCTGGTTCTCCTGCTAAAGTTATAAAAATGAAAGACGAAAAAACGGCTGACAAGACTAAACTTATGGAAGACCTTAGAAATTTAGACTAATTAGAAATAACATTATTAATTAAAAGGGGCTGTCTCAAAATAGAGAGATAAGCCTCTTTTTCATTGTTGAAATGATGAAAATATATTTGATTTCATACAAAAAAGAGTGCCTCATGAACTAAAAAGTTCATTTTGAGACACCCTCCTCTTTTTATAGCCTTTTAATTTATCTTTGTTAAATACCCTTAATTTACTAGTTTACTTGCATGCAATTTAAATATCCTTAATTTATTGGTTTCCTTACAAACTAATTATAATATCCTTAATTTACTGATTTACATATATACAAGTTAAACACTCTTGATTTACTTACACAATAGTTAAATGCTCTTAATTGGTATTTACTTCTATACTAATAAATTGAACCACTGTTTACTACTGGTTGTGCATCTTTATTACCACAAAGAACAACCAATAAATTGCTTACCATAGCAGCTTTATGTTCCTCATCTAAAGTCACAACATTATTCTCACTTAAATTAGTTAATGCCATCTCTACCATACTTACAGCCCCTTCAACAATCTTTTTACGTGCTGCTATTATAGCTTCTGCTTGTTGACGTTGTAACATAGCTGCTGCAATCTCTGGTGCATAAGAAAGGTGAGTAATTCTTACTTCACATACTTCAATTCCTGCAATATCTACTCTAGATTGTAACTCTTTTTGTAATTTATCTGCTATTTCTTGACTACTACCACGAAGAGATTTTTCATCACCATCTTCAGACACATCATATGGGTAAAGTCTTGAAACATTACGAATAGTTGAATCACATTGAATTGATAAAAAAGTATTATAATTATCAACATTAAATACAGCTTTAGTTGCATCTATAACTTTCCAAATTACAACAACACCTATTATAATAGGATTTCCTAATAAATCATTAACTTTTTGTTTTTCATTATTAAGAGTCATTGTTTTTAAAGATACTTTCTTTCCTCTTGGATTAGAGGATATATCTACTTTTTCAGTAGATGAAGATTTTGATACATTAATTCCTGATGATGTTGGATTTACTGCTGAACAAAATGGATTTACCCAATAGTATCCTTCTTTTTTTATAGTTCCATAGTAGTTCCCAAATAAAACTAGAACAATAGCCTCTTTTGGATTAATCATTTTTAGTCCAAAACACAGTATAAAATCTATCACAATAAATAAAATACTTAAAACTAACATAAATGAACCTATTCCAGTGAATCCATTGTCAAGTTTTATTATTCCAAAAACCATAACACCTATCGAAACTACTAAAAATAAGATAATCATTATCAAAGCTACTACTCCATTAAATGCTTTAGCATCCTTTTCTTGATAAGTTTTTTCTTCCTTTAACATAGCCATCTCTCCCATCTTATTATATTAAGTTAAGATACTTCTAATTTAATAATATCACTTTTAATGCTCAAATTGTTGAGTTTAAAATTAATACTCTAGATTTATATATTTTTAAAGACACATCTTTAGTAATTTTAATATATTAGTATTGATTTTTAAGTAAATTTTATGATATATGAAATTATATTTAATACATATTAAATCTAAATACAATTTTTTTAATATCCAATAAATTATAAGTTTATTATCACTAATATTATTTTATATAAATTATATTAGTGATAAAATAAACCTATAGAAATATAACAAATTTTTATTAATTTCATAGGAGGATTTTATGTTAAAAGTTATAATTAGTGGTTATAATGGAACAATGGGAAGAGTGTTAGCAGAATGTGTAAAAAAAGATAGTGAATTAGAGTTAGTTTGTGGTGTAGCTAGGTCTGCTGATGAAAATGCTTATCATGGAGATACGAAGCTTTATAAAACAATGACTGATGTAACTGAAAAAGCTGATGTTATAATAGATTTCTCACATCATGAAACTTTAGACCCAATCTTGTCATATGCACTAAAAAACAATACACCTGTAGTATTAGCTACTACTGGATATGATGAGGATGAATTAAATAAAATAGAAAAAGCATCAAAAAATATTCCTATATTATTATCCTCAAATACATCTCTAGGTGTAAATATTTTAATAAAATTAGTTAAAGATGCATCAAAAATGTTAGAAGGTTTTGATATAGAAATCATAGAAAAGCATCATAATAGAAAAGAAGATGCTCCTAGTGGTACTGCTACTATGATAGCCAATGCAATTAAAGAGGTCTTACCTGAAAGTGAAAATAAATATGGAAGATATGGTAGAGATTGCAAAAGAAAAGCAAATGAAATTGGAATCCATTCTATAAGAGGTGGAAATATAATCAGTGACCATGATGTTATATTTGCAGGAGATAATGAAGTTCTTACATTAAGTCACCATTCTCAATCTGATGAAGTCTTTGCAGATGGTTCTATTGTTGCAGCTAAATTTTTAGTTGGTAGAAAGTCTGGGCTTTATAAAATGTCAGATATATTAGGATAGTTTTTATACATAATGAATCTCAATCTACTTAGATATTCAGATTTATCAATTTGAATATCTAATAGATTGAGATTTTATTTATCTTTTTTCTTCACCTATAAAACTAATTATTGTATTCTATAGACTGAAACAAATCCAAATGGTGAAGTTCCTGTTGTGCCTGAATTAAATGTAAAACTTAAAGTAACAGCTGCTGCTCTAGCATCAACTAAAAAATCCAATCCTACACTTACATCTGATGAAGTAAGAGTATTTACTGCTTTTGCAATAAAATTATTTTGAGCTGCGCCATTAAAATTAGTAGTAATTGCCATAAATCCTGCAAGTGAAAGTGTAGCACGTATACCAAAGGATACATTATATATACCTCCAACTGCAAGGTTTATAGTGCTACTTGTTGGTAAAGTTATATTTGTTCCATTTATAAATGATGAGTTAAACGTCACTAGTGAGTTATTTGTTAAACTTGGAGATGAAACTATAAATTGTGCATTGTTCGATGCCAATACTCCAGTTGCTCCTGTATTTCCTGTTGGACCTGTTGCTCCATTGGCTCCAGTTGCTCCTGTATTCCCTGTTGGACCTGTTGCTCCATTGGCTCCAGTTGCTCCTGTTGGACCTATTGAACCTGCTGCTCCTGTTGGACCTGTCGCTCCTACTGCCCCTGTTGGACCTACTGCTCCACCTACTCCAGTTGCCCCTGTTGCCCCTGTTGCTCCAGCTACTCCATCTGCTCCTGTTGGGCCTGTTGCTCCCACTGCTCCTGTTGCTCCTGTCTGTCCTGTCGCTCCTGTCGCTCCTGTTGGGCCTACTGCTCCATCTGCTCCTGTTGCTCCTGTATTTCCTGTTGGACCTACCTCTCCATCTGCTCCTGTTGGACCTGTTGCTCCTACTGCTCCTGTTGGACCTACTGCTCCATCTGCTCCTGTTGCTCCTGTATTTCCTGTTGGACCTACTGCTCCATCTGCTCCTGTTGCTCCTGTATTTCCTGTTGAACCTACTGCTCCATCTGCTCCTGTTGGGCCTGTTACTCCATCTGCTCCTGTTGGGCCTACCTCTCCATCTGGACCTGTTGCTCCTACTGCTCCTGTTGGACCTGCCTCTCCATCTGCTCCTGTTGGACCTGTTGCCCCTATTGCCCCTGTTGCTCCTGTTACTCCATCTGCTCCTGTTGCTCCTGTATTTCCTGTTGGGCCTGTTACTCCTGTTGCTCCATCTGCTCCTGTTGCTCCTGTTACTCCATTGGCTCCTGTTGCTCCTGTATTTCCTGTTGGACCTGTTATTCCATTTGCCCCTGTTGCTCCTGTTGCTCCTGTTACCCCTGTTGGGCCCGTTATTCCATTTGCCCCTGTTGCTCCTGTTGCTCCTGTTATTCCTGTTGTCCCTGTCGCTCCGGTTGCTCCTGCTGGACCAGTTGCTCCTGTTACTCCATTTGCTCCGGTTGCTCCTTTGTTCCCTGTTGGACCTGTTATTCCATTGGCTCCTGTTGCTCCTGTATTTCCTGTTGGACCTGTTATTCCATTGGCTCCTGTTGCCCCTGTTGCCCCTCTAGGCCCTGTTTCTCCAGTTGCTCCATTTGCTCCTGTTGCTCCTGTATTTCCTGTTGGACCTGTTATTCCGTTTGCTCCTGTTGCTCCTGTGTTTCCTGTTGGACCTGTTATTCCATTGGCTCCTGTTGCCCCTGTTGCTCCTTTAGGACCTGTCGGACCTATTGGTCCTACATCTTGATATAAACTTGGACCTGAATTATCTTTGTAATCATCCATATAATAAATTCTCCCTATTTTAAAATTAGAGCAATATTAGACAAGTATCTAATATTGCTCTATATAATTATATGAATAGACAATTTATTATGTGATAATACATCTATTTACTTATATCAACATCTATACCTTGTTTTTTAAATTCTGTTATATTATTAATTTCTTTACTCCAATCTTCTATTATTGGAGTTATTTTTAGTTTTTTAACATCTTTCTTAATTTCATACTCTAAAGAAGATTCAATATAATTACCTTTAGAGTAACTTAAGTCATAACCTCCTGCACCACTAAGTAATTCTAAATCTTTTCCTCTTCCATCTTTAAGTGCAAACTCAAGTATCTTTGGTATATCATCACCTTTATTGAAATTATATTTGTTAGTTTTAAATCCGTAAATCACTCTGATTTTGGTAGGAGAAACCCTTACTTCTTTTAATACTAAATCAACATCAATATTTTTATTTTTTAATTTTACATTTTTATCTACATTATAAATTTTTGTATCTTTAACTATATTTGAACCATTTATACTTGTATTAAATTCCCATTGTCCACTAAGATATCCATTTAGGTGTTCACCCTCTACTCCTCCCATATTTCCTACCTCTATCTCTTTTGATGTTTTTATATCCTTATTTAACTCATATTCAACTTTATTTATACTTATATTTATATCATAGTCTTTATTTAAATCCACATTTTTTAGTAAATCAAAATTTTCGACATCCCCTTTTCCATCTCCATCTTTATCTAGATTATCAAGCTTACAAGTCATAACCATATTAGTAGTACCATCTTTATTTTTTTCTGATGTAGAAGGCCCTGTTATTGAAACAAAGCTCATATCTCCAACCTTTATTTTGATATCATCAATTCCTAAGAATCCTCCTTGTTTCTTTAATCCCAAAGCATCTTTATCAAGTTTGCTATCATCAACACTTATATTTAAAAATAATTCTCCATCACCAAGCATAATCTCATTTAACTTTATATCTATTCCTTTATCTGTAGCAACATCATCTACAATATTTTTATAAGGTTTAAGTTCTTCAGTATCCTTATTAAAGAAATATTCTATCTGCTTTCCAAGATGTTGCATATATGCCAAGGTAGTTTCATTAGTAAATGCAGTTGAACCTAAAATAACTACTGATAATCCTCCTACTAAAGCATATCTCTTAAAATTATTCTTTTTACTATATTGAATCTTAGATTTCATTCTCTTCTTCATTTCATCCTTTTCTTCATTACTTAATACAATATCATCGTATTTTTCTATATCTATATTTGTTTCATTAAATAAATCAAATTTATCTTTCATAAAAACTCTCCTTTTATTCTATATTTTCTATATTTAAATCCTTAATTATCTTATCTATTATCTCTAAGCTTTCTTTTTATTTAAATGCAGTCTCAACTTCTTTCTTCCTCTTGATAATCTATTATGTAAGTTTTCAACAGTGGTTTCATTTTGTATAGCTATATCCTTTAGTGATATATCTTCTAAATAATACCTTCTAAAAATTTCTGCATCTTTATCATTTAATGTGCTTATAAGGTCATTTATTTCCTCTTCAATTTCTCTCATATCCAACTCTTTATCTATATATGGTATTTCTTCATGTTCTATATTTAAATAAGTATTACTATTTATATACTTTTTCCTATAATTAATTGCTCTGTATTTAGAAATAGAACCTATCCAGTTTTTAAAAGAGTTTTTTTCATTATCAAATTTTTCTATGTTATTCCAGATTGACAAAAGCACATCATCAACACATTCTTCCTCATAAATTCTAGCATCCATAAGAGTCCTTCTAACTATAGATGCTATAAAATTCCCATACTCATCTATAAGCATTTCCATACCCTTTTCTTTTTTCTTTATTATGTTTTTAATTATCAATTTATCCTCCAAGTTAATTCCTCCTTTGTAAAAGCTTCTACAACTACTAATACAATTAAAAATCGTATTTCCTATCAAATTTTAAAAATTTTTTTATATTTCTAAACACAGAATCAAAGCTTGGATAAAACTATCAAAACAATTTTACTATGTTGAACTTATAGCTTGATACGAATACAAGATAACTCCAAATCAAACCCCAAAATAAAAAGATACCTCAATATAATTTATCAAAATTATATTGAGGTATCTATAAAATTAAAAAATTGCTTATCTATCTTCATCAGTTACATTAAATATATAAGGAACATTTCTATAGTAATCTTCAAAGTCAAATCCATATCCTACTACGAATTTGTCTTCTATCTCAAACCCACAATAATCTGGTACTAAATCAATCTTTCTTCTGCTTGGCTTGTCTAAAAGTACACAACATTTTAAACTAGCAGGATTCTTAGCTTTTAGATGCTTTAAAACAAAATCCATAGTCAATGCAGAGTCAGTAATATCATCTACAACCAATACATCATATCCTTTTATATCAGTACTTACATCTGAAACAACTTTAACCGTTCCAGTACTCTCTTCACTGTTTCCATAACTAGAAGTAGTCATAAAGTTAACTCTAAGAGGTAAATTTATATTTCTAACTAAATCTGCACAGAATATAAAACTTCCTTTTAATAGAGACACAATCATAAGATTTTTATCTTTGTAGTCCTTCTCTATAATCGCTCCTAATTCTTTTAATTTATCATTAATTTTTTCTTCTGAATACAATACTTCCCATTTTTTTGTTTCTATATCCATAAAAAGACCTCCAATTGTAATAATCCTTCTTAATTTTATAAGAGATTGCTCACTTTTTCAATACTCTTATTCAATATTAGCCAATATTATTGAGTTTTTAAGCATATTCAACAATTATTAACAAGATATTATCTATTTTAAGTAAATCATATATCCCTACTAAATCATATACTATATATTTTAGACAAAAAAGAAAAAACTTGCACTAGCAAGTTTTTCCCATTTATATATAATCATAATTTATTAGAGGGTACTAATTAAATTTATTTATATCACCTTCACTATATATTGCAATATAAGAAATATTGTAATATATTAATCAACTTTATTCATATCATTCATTACATTTAATATTATCTCATCTGTTATAGACATACCTTTATCACTTACTCTTCCTAAGTTTTGTATACTTTGCTCAACACTTGAACCAACTATACCATTTAATGGTGGTACAAAACAGTCTTGCTTAGCTATTATAGCACTTTGTATTGCAGCAGATGCAGCAGATGATAATTTTAATGCACAGCCAGCTTTTGCTCCATCACATATCATTCCACTTAAGTCAGCTATCATATTTTCTATTGCACCTTCTATTTGTTTTTCGCTTCCATCCATAAGCCAAGATATACCAGCAGTTGCTCCAGTAGATGCTGCAACTCCACATCCACATACAGCAGATAATCTACCTGTATAATTCTTAATATAACCAGTTACTAAATGAGATATAGCCAAAGCTTTTGCTAGTCTTTCATCAGATTGTGGGAATTTTTTATTGTAAGCAACTATTGGAAGAATTGCTGTTAATCCATGATTTCCACTACCATTTGAACTCATAACAGGCATTTTTACTCCTGCCATTCTTGCATCTGAAGCTCCAGCAGTTAACATCATTGCATAGTTTATAACATCATTACCTAAAAGACCTTCTTCCATAGACTTTTTAATTCCGTATCCAACACCAATTCCAGTCTTTTGTTTCAATCCATATTCAGCCATTTCTTCATTCATTTTTACTCCATCTAGTAAAAACTCTATATCTTTAAAATCAATACCTTCTACATTCTTTATTAATTCTTGTATAGTTACAGTATCCATCAAGCTCTCAACTTTTTCTGCTGAAGCATTTGAAACTGATACTTTTGGTTCATTATCCAATAATACTTCTCCATCTTTTTCTAAGAATGTAAAGTTATCATGTTTAGTTCTTATTCTAACTTTAGCATTATGATTTGCTCCTTTTAATGCAACTTCTATAAAAACTTTCTCTTTCGTATCAGCAGGTGTTATTGATAAAGGAGTATTATCCATATAATCTTCTGCTATTTTAACTTCTTCCTTTGTTAAAGTTTCTAATACACTTAATCCGTTTTCAGAATGTCCTCCTATTATCCCTAGAGCTGCTGCTATTTTTAATCCTAATCTTTCAGTTCCTGGTATACCTACACACATACCATTTTTATAGATACTAGGGCTAACTAACATATGATTTTCTACTATTTCTTCTCCTAGTAATTCTTTTGCCTTTGCACATGCTAGAGCTAAAGCTACTGGTTCAGTACATCCTACTGCTGGTTTAACCTCTGCTTTTAACATTTCCACTAATTCTTTTCTTATATCTCTCATTATATATAAACCTCCCAATTAAGTTTAATTTTAGTACTTAAATAATTTCTTATCTATATTTATAGCAAAATACATGCCATATTTTTTATTTTAGTCCATTTTTTCATTTCAATATTGTGTATACATTGAAATAACTAGCTTTAATTATATATTTTTTTTATTTATATGAAGGTTTTATATTTTTTTCACTTGGTAAATGGATGACAATTTCGCAAAAAGACAAAAAAAAATCTCAAAATGAGATTCTATATCATTTTGAGACGATTACTATTTTAATAATTACTATTTTTTAGATTCTGAAGGCTTAAACAACCACTACTTTTTATATACTACTACCTTTTATATACTACTACTTTTTGTTTATATTTAAATTTTATATCACTTTTTATTATATTCTTATATCACTTTATATCACTAAGAAATTATATTGTATTTTTCAATTTTTCTATATAATGTAGCTCTTGATATTCCAAGTGCCTTAGCTGTTAATTCTTTATCTCTTTTATAATCTTTGTATTTATTTAAAGCTTTTATTATCTCAATTTTCTCAAGTTCATCTAGTGGAATTATCTTATCACTTCTAACTTCTAATTCTTCTATAGATGTATTTTTAATCTTTTGAGGAATTACATTCATCGTAATTATTGGAGATGAAGACATATTTACACTGTATTCAATAATATTCTGCAATTCTCTTATATTGCCTGGCCACTTATATTCAATCATAGCATCAACAACCCTAGTGTCTATATCAATAACATTTTTATCTAGTTTTTTTGAGTATTCCTTAATCATATGCTTTATTATAAGTGGTATATCATCTTTTCTTTCTCTTAAACTTGGGAGCTTTATTGGTATAACATTTAATCTATAATATAAATCTTCTCTAAAAGTTTCATTTTGAACCATTTTTTCTAAATCTTTATTTGTCGCAGCAATAATTCTTACATCTATCAGAACATTTGATTTACTTCCAATCTTATTGAGCTCTTTTTCTTGTAATACCCTCAACAACTTTGACTGTAAATGCAAGCTCATATCTCCTATTTCATCCAAAAATATGCTTCCTTTATGGGCTATTTCAAACATACCAAGTTTTCCACCTTTTTTAGCCCCTGTAAAAGCACCTTCTTCATATCCAAATAATTCACTCTCTAATAAATTATCCGGTATTGCTGCACAGTTTACAGCTATAAAAGGATTATCTACCCTATTACTATGGTTGTGTATAGCTCTTGCAAATAGCTCTTTACCTGTTCCACTTTCACCAGTAATAAGTACTGTTGAAGTGGATTTAGAAGCCATTAGGGCTTCTTTTTTTGAATTTCTTATAGCTATACTCTCTCCAATTATATTTTCCAGTTTTATCTTATAATCTTTGTTCATCTTATTGTAGTTTTTTATAGCATCTCTTTTATCTATAAAGTCAATAACATATCCTTTTAGTTCATTTTTTAATACTATTTTATTTATGTTATATATCCCCTTTGAATCATATCCGTATCTTCTATAAAAAAAGCTACATGATTTGTCCTTCTTAAAGTTATTTATAGAAGGTTTCTTTATAAAATCTAGCTCAGTGAATATATCTTTCCCAGTTATATTGTCCTTTAGATTAAAAAGCTCTTTAAACTTTGAATTATATTTATCAATCTTACCATCTACATCAATGGACACAACAGCTTTATCCATATTGTTTAATAAAGTCTCTAATTTTTTCTTTTCTAACTCTAACTCGTACGTTTTAATTTGAGCTTTTAGTTTATTGGATATCAAGTCTGCCATCTTACATAAAAAGTTTATAAGTCCACTTTTGTTATTTTCTATAATCTGTGCTTGTTCTTTTGTAAAGGCTATAAGACCTATAACACCATAAGACTCTCCATCACATATAATTGGGCAACATACTTCTGCAAACTCCACACAGACATTATTTTTATAACATTCTCTACATATATCACTGCTCTTTGGGTCATCAATTAGTATTGTAATTTGTTCTGTAAGTGACTTTTTAAAAGCTGTATATTTATCTACTTTTTCACCTATTTTGTCCACATATATACCTGTCCCTGCAATCCTAAATAAGTTTCTATTTACTATAGTTACATCTATATTGAGCACTGAAACTATAGCTTCAGCTATGTTCTGAATATCAGATTTTATATATTCTAAATCTATCATAGTTATCATTCCTTATTTTTTCTTAACATGAGTATTTGTCTTATTTCCTTAAGGATTAAATATATCTTATTTAAAGTAAATTGAATTGACATTAGGATTACAAAGAGCATAACAATTATTATTAACTCATAATTTATTTCCATATCTACATCTCCTTATAACAAAAGACTAGGCTTAACCTAGTCTTTTATATTATATCCATATTTATATTTTAACTCATTTATCTTCTTTTTCCCACATAAATATATTTTAATTTATTTGACTCTTTAATCATACCATCAAAATTTAATCTTGAAAATATATTAAATACTTCATGTGGATAGTGAATCTTTGCTACAGAACCACAAAATTTATGCTTAAGATAGTTTAGTTTAACTTTTAAATTTTTTAAGTTTAAATCTTCTAATATAACCTCTCCATTACCTTTTAAAACTCTTTGTATTTCAGATGAAGCTTTTTCACAATCTGTAATAACATTAAATTGGTCTACTATTATTATCTTGTTGAACTGATTATCATCAAATGGCAAAAACTCTAACTTACCTTTAACTACATTGCAATTTTCATTATATACTAAAGAATAACATACATCTTCATAGTTACTATTCTCTAATATCGTTACAGAAGTACCAAGACCTCTCAGTCTCTTGCCTAGGTTTCCTATATGACCAACAAGCAATATTTTATCCCCTACATTATACTCAATTGTATCTAAAAAACATTCTAATTCATCAGATGTATATTTAGCTTTAACTGGCTGTTTATTTATCTGATATAATATGCTTTTCACAATGCTTCACCTCTTCATTTTCTCAATTATAAATTATGTACAGATTACATTATAATAAATGGCGAGCAACTATTCAAGAGATATTTCATTAGTATTTTTTTAAACAATCTTTATTTATTTTTAATGTATTATTATAGCAAATTTATTAGTTTTTTTGATGAAAAAACAATATATTTTTAATATTTAGTCATTATTATTTTCATCTAATTTTTTTATTTTTGATATAGATACTTCATATGCCATTTTTTTCACTACGTTATCCTCATCTATTTTTTTCTCATACTCTCTACTTTGAACTCTACCCCAAAGCTGTATTCTATCACCAACTTTTAAGTTTTTTGCAAACTTTGCATTTCTTCCCCAAACTATTGATGGTATATAATCAGATTTATTATAAGGTCTGTTTATAGCCACTAATAAATCAGTTATTTCCCTTCCTAAAGGAGTTTTCCTATACACAGGTTCTTTACATACATACCCATCTAGAAATATGCTGTTTGGGTCCTTATTTTCCTCCTCTATAGCCTTTATTTCTCTAACAAATACTGTAAGCACTAATCTATTTTTATTATTTAAGGTTT
Organism: Clostridioides sp. ZZV14-6150; assembly: GCF_020657875.1. Lineage (NCBI taxonomy): Bacteria > Bacillati > Bacillota > Clostridia > Peptostreptococcales > Peptostreptococcaceae > Clostridioides > Clostridioides sp. ZZV14-6150. Next base: position 113,013 of record NZ_JAGWDA010000013.1, read on the forward strand.
TATTATATGATCTCAATTGACCTACAACATTGACTAAATTTTGTTTATTAATATCAATATCTTGAAGAAGTCTTTCTGACACAGTCATAGGAAGTGTATCAAAGGAATCACTTAATCTGTTTATCTTTATTTTCACGTTATAAAATTTCTCTCCAAATATCTCATGGCTAAATTCTAGCTTATTGTCTAACTCCCCTCTTAAGTTTACTACGTTATTCTCATCTTTAACAGCTATCATATTTTATCCCTCCACAATTGTTAATTCTTATATTTCTGGTATCAGCTTATATAATAAATATATTTGTGAGTGATGTATTTTATTACAAATCTTTGATTGCTGTTTAAAACTTTTTATTTATTTATAAATTTCATTTAATCTTTTGATTTAAGCCTATAAAATTGTCCTATTATTTATATAATATATTATTTGTTTTAACCAAAATTGATTATTAAATTGCTTCTTATCCACTTTTTAAGTCATATATAACTCAACACTAATTTATACACATAAGCAATATCAATATTTTAAATTAATTCAAACGATTCAGATAATTATCAAGTCATTATAAACTCAATTTTCTTCAGTTATAAGTTATATTCGACTTATTATACTAATATTTTTGCTAATATACATCAATATATTAACTTTTTTATTTCATCTAGCATTAAATTTAAATATTTAATTTCAGTTTACAGCCTAACTTTAGAAAATATAGCTACATTTATACTAAATTTATATATATATTGCATAATTGGCACACTAGTTGCTTTATATAATTATATCTAATAAATAAAAAACTGCCTTAGAACATTAATATTAACGTTCCAAAGCAGTTTATAATTTTTATTGTTAGCTGTAATATTTAATAAATACTAAGCAGTCTTTTTATTTTTATTTGCAGCCATTATCATTGTAGCAGAAGTGTAAGCTATAACTATTATTACTAATGCTTTTAATATATCCATTGGTAAAGTTTTTACTATATATGCCGCTACGAAAACTCCTATTAAACCACAGATAGCTATTATAACTGATGCTTTTTTAGTATATGCATCTTCTTTTATGAACTTCATACTTGCAACTGGCATTAATAATGCACAAGAACCCATAACTATTGGGAACGCAACTTTTGCAGACATTCCTAAGAAGTAAACCATTGCCATACCTGGAGCATATAGACCTATACCAGCTGTCATTAAAGCACCTAATATAAAGTTACCTAATACACCTATTACTAATTTAACACCAGTAAGACCTAATTCATTTCCTCCACCTGGTAATACATTAACCCAAGGATGACCTAATAACATTAATATTGCTGTTAATGCTAGAGTCACACCCATAACCATTTGTATCTTTCTTTCGTCCATTTTAGCTATTATTCCTGCACCTATGTATGAACCAACTGCTGCTGCTACAACCATAGATACTAGAGTTACACCATCAACTGGTATGATTGATGTGAATATAAATGCTTCAGTAACAACTGGGATAGTATGTGCTACGTTTAACGTACCAGGCATTTTCTTATCTGGTATGTTTAATTTTAAAGCTTTTGACATTGCTATTGTTGGAGCAAATGAGCCTATTCCTAATGTATCAAAGAAATCTGTTATAAATCCTGTTACAGCAACTTTTGGAGTACTTTGTTCTTCTAGTTTCCCCTCTTTGTTTGCTTTAGCTACGTCTTTACCAAATACAACTGCAAAGATTGCTGCGAATACTACGTATAATGCCTTTAAGATTGCTACCATAATCCATCCTCCTATTTTTTTATTTTTTTATATATTCTGAATCTTATAGCCTAAAATCTATAGAATAGTAACCAACAAGAGGTTACTATTCTATTTTAATTTCCCAATTTATTTGTTTCTATTTAAGAATAAATCCATGTTTAAGTGGATCTTCTTCATCTATTACAAAATGATTAAATCCAGTTATATAAGCAGAACCACTTATCTTAGGTACTACAGCATTGAAATCTGCAACTTTAGTTTCTTCAACTATTTCACCTTTGAATAAAGTTCCTAATATACTTTCATATACGAATTTTTCTCCTACTTTTAATTCACCTTTAGCATGTAAAGTAGCTAATTTAGCACTTGTTCCAGTTCCACATGGAGATCTGTCAACTTGACCTTGACCAAATATAACTACGTTTTTGTAAGTAGCTTCTGGATGAGTTGGCTCATCATATATTTCAACTAAATCTACAGTTTTTATATGAGCTAAAGTTGGATGTTGTATTTCTATTTTTTCATTTATTATATCTCTAAGTTTCATAGCTAGTTCAGTTAATTTACCAGCATTTTGAGGTTCTATTTTTAAACCTAATTGACTTGCATGTATTATAGCAAAGAAGCTTCCACCAAATGATATATCAAATTTAACTGTTCCAACACCTGGTAAGTCAACTTCAACACCTTCTTTATATAAGAAAGCTGGTACGTTTAAGAATGATACTTCTTTAGCTTTTCCATCTACAACTGTAACATCTCCTCTTATTATTCCTGCTGGAGCTTCCATAACTACATGAGTTACAGGCTCTACTGCTGGAACTACACCTGTTTCTATAGCTGCTGTCATAGCTCCTATTGTACCATGGCCACACATATTAAGGTATCCGCCACCGTCCATGAAGATTATTCCAAAGTCAGCATCTGGACAACAAGGTTGAGTCATTACAGAACCAAACATATCATTATGTCCTCTTGGCTCTAACATTATAGCAGTTCTTAAATAATCTAGATTTTTTTCTAAATATTCTTTTTTCTCAGGCATAGAATTTCCTTTTATGTTAGGTATTCCACCCACAACTATTCTAGTTGCTTCTCCTGCTGTATGAGAGTCTATAGCTTGTATACTTCTGCTAAATTTCATATCAAATTCCCCCTTAGGTTTATTTTGCGTTTTTACGCATTTTTAGTTTTAGAAAAGCTAATGCTTTTTTTACATCAACTTCATCCATGTGATTGTCTCCAACTACTTCTGTTTCTATGTAGCCTGTTGTCTTTTTATAATCAATTATGGTAGCTTTATCTAAATACTGATTAGTAACTACTAAACCATCTGCTCCCATAATAGTAAGACCTACTGTAGGTATGTCTAATTTTACAAACTCTGATATAGCATTTGTAAAATCAATATGCTGGTTTCCTGCCATGTCTAAGGTTATAATCACTCCATCAGGTCTCAATGCTTCAATCCATCTTCCAAGCCTGGCTGATAAAAATGATTTCCATTCATTGTGCTCTGATGTACCAACTACAACTACTCCTAGCAAATCTACGTCAGGATCATTGTCTATTAAATCAAGTAATGGGTCTCTAAAAATCTGAAGTGATGTGTTTTTCATTGATGTAGAAATTCCCACAAAACTCATCCCCTTACTTAAATTTTTTATCCATGTTTTCTCATTTTTAATTTTAAAAACGCTAAAGCTTTTTTAGCATCAATCTCATTTGTGTTGTTTTCTCCAACAACTTCTGTCTCAATACCTTCTTTTGATTTGTTCATATCAACTATGGTATTCATATATTGATTACTTACAACAAATTTAGCTTGAGTACCATTAAATGTCACTCCAACTACAGGTATATCTCTTTTTCCTATTTCTTCAAATGTATTAGCATAGTCAACATGTGAGTTTCCCCAACCATCTGAAGATACTATAGCTCCATCTACTCTCATAGCCTCCAGCCAAGCGGCTGTTCTCTGTCCTACAAAAGTTTTGTTTTCATTTCCATCTGGAGTTCCTACTACTATTACTCCAAGTAAATCTACATCCTTATCACTTTCAACTATATCCAAAAGTGGGTCTCTAAAGTGATGAAGAGATGTTTCTTTTGTTGAAGGTCCTATTCCCATAATATCCACCTCTCTTAAGTCATAGCTCTAAGGGCACCATCTCTATATTCATTAGGAGATATAATCATAGGTACATTTCCCATATCTATAATTGATGTTCCTCCTTCAAAACCACTAGGTTCCTTTGAGAATAACTGATTGTCATACATAGCCCCTTGACCTGCTATTTGTTTTACTATGACAACCTTTTTTGCATTTGGTCGAATTTTGTCAAAATATTCACGAACTTGAGTAGCATTTCTTCCGTCTTCCATTTTCAAAGACGTTCTTATTTCTTGTATAAAATCATCACATGCTTTAAATGCCGCAAGTGGAAGTGTTCTTTCAAAAGGTAAACCTCCCTTAAGAGTTACATCCACATGGATTATATAATCTTCAACTGATGGAGTCCCATATCTACCAAACACCATTTGTTCACTCAAAATTCCTTCTGAAGAACCAAATTCATGCATTTGATTTCCATCTTCGTCTGCACCAGTTAGCATTACGTATACACCAGTTAAAGTATGTGTAATTCCCTCTCCCAATCTGCCTAAAACTTTGGTTGATATTGGTATAATGTCCATAATAGTATTAATTTCCCTATCATAATCTCCAGGTTTTATAATATCTACTTTTATATCTGTTATTAAATCTTCTCTTGCTTTTATTTCATCTATACTTGATAAATCAATTGTAAGTACATCTTTCTTTATAGAAGTTTTTGAACCGAAATTAACTTCATTCATATGAAACGGTTTTATAACAAGTCTTCTCATTATTTTTTCTTCCATAATATCCACCTTTGTTCTTAAAACCCCTCTCCTAATTATGTAGGAGAAGGGTTCTATATTTTCAAATATAAATTACATTTTAAACGTGAGCTTTATATTCGTATGGTAATGGAACTATCTTACCAGCAGATGGTATTGCAACTAATTGCTCTAATGTATCTCTTAATATATGTGTTTGCATTTCTATGTTATGTGGTTCACCAGCATTAGCACCCATTGGAACTAATGGAGCAACTGCTCTAGGAGTTCCGTTTTGTCTAACTACTGGAGGAAGAGCTGCGATTATTATTGTAGGTATTCCAGCTTCCTCTATTGCTCTCTGCACGATCACGGCAGTTCTATGGCAAGTACCTCAGCCAGCTGTCATGACTACACCGTCTACTCCCTCTTCTTTAAGTTTAGCAGCGATAGCAGGACCAGTTTCTTCAGTGAAGACATGTTGGTTTCCTCCACCACCCATGAATGCATAGTGCATAGGAGCTACTGCTTTTATAAATCCTTCTGCAGCTAATTCATGTAATCTATCTATAGGGAACATACAGTTTATATCTTTATTTACATCTCCATTATCGTATCCACCATGTGATACCATCATTTCATCAACTGTAGCTGTGTTAGGTACAGCTCTAAAAGTAGTATCTCCTGCTAGATTAAATCTCTTGTCAGATTTTAAGTGAACACCAGCTGCTGTAGCTAAAGCTATAGTCATATCTTTTAATTCTTTAGTTACAGGAGTCCAAACTGGAGGAGGTGTTATTGGAACAAATATTTCAGATTGAAGTCCTTGTACTGTTGTAAGGCTCATATATTTCCTCTCCCTTCTATTTTCAAACGATTAATTATTATTTTTCTTCTTCTTGCTTCTTTTTAGCTTGCATTTCTGCTTGCTTTTCTTTTTCTCTCCTAATATTTTCTACATACTCATGATTAGGTTCTGGACTTAATACCTCAGGATAGCTTAGCATGAATCCAACCTCTTGACCTATCTTAAGTTCGTAGTCAGTTATAAGCATTCTATTAGGTATTTTAAATTGTCCAAGTCTACCTTTTAGGTCTATAGTTACTCCACCACCCATGATTTCGACTATAACACCCTCATAAAAAGTCTCTGATGAGATATATTTTAATCTATCCATTATAATTTTACCTCTCTATACTTATTTTAAACTTGGATCTAAATTTATATTGTTATCTAAATCTTAGTTATTATCTAAATTTTAGTTTTCGTCTTTTTCGTATATTTCTCTTCTCTTCTTACTCATTGGTAAAGATTGCTCATTATCTTCTAATACTATTTTTTCTCCTGTAGCTTTTTCTATAGCCTCTATGTTATTTAACTTAACATTTGGATTCCATTTTCTTTCAGGAGCTTTAACTTCTACACCTGCAATAGCATTTTTAAGCATAGCCATGATTCTTACAGCTTCTTCTGGAGCTAATGTATTGTTTGATAATATTTCATTTTCTATACCTTGCTTAGACTTGTTATTGTCTACCATGTGAGTCATGTATTTATTACCAACAACTAGAGCACCTTGAACTGCTGAATAAGTTACACCAACTACTGGTATACCTCTCATACCTATTTGCTCTATGTGAGATGCGAAATCTATATGGTTGTTTCCGAAACCTTCAGTAGTTACTACAGCTCCATCAACTTCCATAGCTTCAACTAACATACCTAATCTCTTAGATACATAGAATTTCTCAGCATTTACTTGTGGAGAACCAACAAATACAACACCTACTAAATCTATTTCTTCATCTTGCATAGCTCTTATTACTAATGGCTCTCTCCAGTAATGTCTTGACATTTCTTTTGATGCAGGTCCTATACAAGTTAATGCATGGATACCACCATCTAATACTTCAAGTGGAGATAATACAACTGGCATGTTTCCTAAGTCAACGTTTGGTTGAGCTCCTAATGTACCAACTGGTTCAACTGGTAATATTAAGTTATCATGCATTGCACCTTGTCCCATTATTTCTTTTATAACAACAACTTTCTTTTTACCTTCTCTTCTGTATTGCTCGATTACTTCTTCGTCTACTACTAAAGAGTTGTCAACTTTCTTTAAAGCTTCTCTTATCTCTTGAGTTATATAATCAAAAGCACGGTGAGCAGCTAAAGGTCCTGGTCTTTCCATGTTAGTTCCAGCTTTTATTGTTACTTGACCTTTGATGAATATTTCACCTTTGTCAGCAGCACCTGGTCTACCCCACATTATAGTAGTGTTTAATTCACCTTCTGAAGAACCGAATTCACCTATTTGAACTCCATCTTCATCTGTACCAGTTAATACCATTATAGCTCCATCTATAACTCTTGTTATACCTGAACCTAATTCGCCTTCTTCTTTAGTAGCGATTGGTTGTATATCTAATACAGCCTCACTGTAAGTTTCATACTTATCAGGAGTTATTATTTCTAATTTAACATCAACAACTAATTCTTGAGTGTCATTAGCTTCTTTACATATTTCTGCTGCATTTCTGATGTATAAAGTAGTTCCTTCTATTTTAGTTTCATCAGCAAATTCAACTTTGTCTATTTTAAAGTGTTTTTTAGTTAAGCTTCTTAATAATTTCTTTTCTTCAGCTTTTGGAGCTACTTCTGCTACTGCACCTGCTACTGGAGCAGCAACGTTTGCTACTGGAGCAACAACTCCTGCTTGACCAGCTACTGATAAAGGTATTTCTAAGCTTATATCTTTACCTTCACCTATGTGTATTTTAACTGTTTCACCTAAAACTCCTGTGCTTACTGGCACTACTGCTTCTAAAGTTGCTGGAGCTTCTTCTACTACTGCTTCTTCTACTACTTCTTTAGCTTCTCCTGCTTTGTATCCTTCTACATTTTCTGTAGTCATTGGAGATAGAGCATCTAAAGTTTCTTTTAACTTAGCTCCTAGTACTTGACCTATAGTTAATCCATTTTCTGGTATTGTTAATAATCCAGAATCCTCTAAGTCTGCAAATATTGCTGGATCTTCTAAGTTTTCTGGTGCTATTATTGTTCCCGCTTCAAATCTACAACAACATACTGCTGGGTCATTTGCATGGGCTTGAGCTGTTTCTAAAGTTATTGACATAGTATAAAATACCTCCTTACATTATTTTCTTATTTATTATTTTAAATCTCGATTCCTCAACAGGTAACCCCTTAACTGAGGAATCAAGTAAATTAAAACCGGCTTTAATAGTTATATTTTGACTATTATTTTTGTGATACTACTCCCATTTGAGCAGCTATTGTCAAAGGTATTTCTAAGTTTATATCTTTACCTTCTTTTATGTGTATTTTTATTACTTGACCTGTTGTAGCTTGAACTGTCGCACCTTGAGTTGGTGTTACTTGAGCTACTGGAGCTTCTACTTCTTTAGCAGATTCTTCAGTATCTGTTTCTGCTACTTTATATCCTTCTACATTATCTGTAGTCATTGGAGATAATGCATCTAAAGTTTTTGTTAATTTAGCTCCTAATACTTGACCAACTGTTAAATGATTTTCTGGAATAACTAATAATCCTGAATCTTCTAAATCTCCAAATATTGCTGGGTCTTCTAAATTTTCTGGTGCTATTATTGTTCCTTCTTCAAATCTACAGCAGCATACTGCTGGGTCATTTGCATGGGCTTGAGCTGTTTCTAAAGTTATTGACATAATAAAATGCCTCCTTCATTTGATTTTAATTTATATTGATGCCTCAACACTCTCAATAATTAACATATTTACTGTTCCCTACTAACAGCCCAAAGTGTCAAGACCTTTTAACCTACATAAATCATCATAATTAATACTATTTTTTTCTCATTTGAAGTCACTTTATATATAAGCAATTCCTATGCCAACTTATTAACAAAAAGATATTTTCTATAATACAACCTTCCTTTATCGCTATTTTTAGCCAAATATTATATAAATATTTATTTACAATACCCTGTTTTTTATGTTTGGAAACATTTTCTCAAAACAAAAAAAGTGTCAATTAATCAACACTTTTTTATTTTTTTTAACACAGCCACATATATCACACTACTCCAAGCATTGATTTTGCTTGGTTTGAAATTAAAGATTATTATTTTGTCAAAATTTAGTCACGTGTCATATTTTAGACACATCTATTTTATACTGATCTATCTTATAATATAACGTTGTTCTTGGTATGTTTAATATTTTAGCAGCCTTAGCTTTATTTCCATTAGACATTTTAAGTGCCTTTGTTATATTTTTTACTTCAATCTTTTGAGTAGCTTTCGTCAAATCTAGAGGATATTCTTCTTCCTCCGTATTGTTATTTCTAGAATCCATCATATAGCTTGGTACATCATCTACTTCTATTCTAGGATTTTGGGATAAGACAACAATATTTTCAATTGTGTTTTTCAATTCCCTTATATTCCCTTTCCATCTATAATTTTGAAATATATCAATTACATCTTTACTTATTGTAAGAACAGGCTTATTATTTTGTTTGCATATTTCTTCCAAGAAACTATGCACTAATAATCCTACATCTTCTTTTCTCTCTCTAAGGGGTGGTATTTTTATTTCCACAACATTTAATCTATAATATAAATCTTCTCTAAATTTTTCTGCTTTTACCATTTTTTCTAAATCTTTATTAGTAGCTGATATTATTCTAGGATTTATTTTTATTGTGGTATCTCCACCAACTCGTCTTATTTCTTTTTCTTGCAATACTCTAAGCAATTTAGCTTGCATACTAAGAGGTAAATCTGCGATTTCATCTAAAAATACTGTCCCATCCTTCGCAAGTTCAAATATACCTATTCTACCTTTTTTACTTGCTCCAGTGAATGCACCCGATTCATAACCAAAAAATTCGCTTTCAAATAATTCATTTGGTATAGCACTACAGTTAACAGGTATAAATTGACCTTTTCTCTCACTATAATCATGAATAGCTCTAGCAAATACTTCTTTACCTGTACCACTTTCGCCCCAAATGAATATACTACTGTTGGTTCTAGCTACTTGCTTTGCAATCGCTTTCGATTTTTCCAATTTATAACTTTTACCTAAAATCTTGTCAAAGCTACCTTTAGATAAATTTTTTACTTCATCTTTTAAATATTTTAATGTATCATTTACTTTCTCAAGTTCAAGAGCTAATATTTTAGCTTCTGTAACATCTACTTCAGTACATACAACACCAATAAATTCTTCTTTATAAAATATAGGATTTGCATGAACTAATGCATACATGTTTTCTTTTTTGTCAGTAAAATATAAATCACTCATACCGACTTTACTATTCAATACTTTTTCTGAAATAGTATTTTCCAAAAACTCGTTCATCGGTCGACCCACTATGTCTTCAGACTTTATATCATACCTTTCTTCCATAAAATTATTCCATAAAATTACAACACCTTCATTATTTATAGCACAAATTCCTTCTTTAATCTGACCTATAATGTATTTTAAAGTCAATCCATAATCTTCTAAGTGCATGTATAAATAATCTCTAATATGCTCTTGTTTCAAGACACCAATAATTTTATTATCTCTAAGCACAGGAAGAATCCCTATATTTTTTAATATCATTATATCTCTACACTCATCTAAGGTTAAGCCTTCACTGACATATATAACATCTTTTTTCATTATAAGTTTTACTGGTTGGCCTTCATATTTCTTATGCATCTCATAAAGATTGTGTATATCAGTCATAGATATAATGCCTTTTAATTCACTAGATGAATCTATTACCATTAGAGTTTTTGTATTGCTTCTTATCATTTCTTTTATTGCACTTTCTATTTTTGTGTCTTCGTCTATAGTTGTAAATTTTGTATCCATTACTTCTTCTACTTTTTTTACTTCTGGTATCGAAAACATAAAGTCCCCCCTTTATAGTAGTACCTCATCAAAACTTATTTATACATATTTATTCTAGCATATTATAATAATAATTTATTGAATAATTAATATTAAAATTTCTTAAGAGATTAATATCTAAATTTGTATAATCCCTAAAATTGATATTTAATTCATACAAATAAAATGAAATGAATTATATACTTAGTACATTACTTTTTCAATACTATCTTCACCTTCAAACCATTTTTCTATTCATAAAACAGTCAGTGTATACTTTAAAATAAGTTATACTTACGCAAAAAAAATTGTCTCAAAACGATTTTTAAATCAATTTGAGACAATGTATTTTTAAACTTAATAATAAATAATAATCTAGATTAATTTTTTGCTCTTTTACATTGATACCCTAATCCACAAATTGCAATTATACCAATAAATACATATGACATTATTTGAGTTTCGTCACTTGTTTTTGGCGATTTTACCACAGTATCATCTGTTGGTGGTACTGGTGGGTTTATCACAGTATCATCTGTTGGTTTTACTGATGTATCTACCACAGTATCACCTGTTGGTGGTACTGGTGGATTTACCACAGTATCATCTGTTGGTGGTACTGGCGGATTTATCACAGTATCATCTGTCGGTGGCACTGGTGGATTTATTACAGTATCATCTGTTGGTGGTACTGGTGGGTTTATCACTGTGTCATCTGTCGGTGGTGATGGATTATGTCCATTTGAGTCTCCTCCTCCTGATGGTGGTACTGGTGGATTTACAGTATCATCTGTTGGTGGCACTGGTGGATTTACATCTGAACCTCCATCTGTTGGTAAACCTATATTAAAGTTAACTTCTTCACCATTCTTTTGTTCTATTGTATAGCTCAATAAATTTTGTTTACTCATTGGTAATAAAGATGAATGGTCTTTCTTTCCAAAATCAAAAACTGACTTATAATATTGAATAGCTTTAGGGAAAATATAATCATAAGATACCGCAGAGATATTAGCCTTTACATCTGGCTTTTCAACACTTTTAAGTATAAATTTATGTTGTGTTGAAACTTCTACTTCACCTGTACCTATTATATTACCATCTTCGTCATAAGCAGTTACTCCATTTGGTAATCTTAATTTAACTACACCACTATAACCCACTAAAGCTATAGCTTTTGTTTCATAAGTTCCATCCTCATTTTTATCAAATTCAATATCAGTTGAACCATTGCTTAGGCTAGGTTTTCCTGTATCATCTGGCTTTAGTTGTTTATGACCTGCTTCTAACAATGCTTCTAAATAAGCTTTTGTATTTATTGCTTGTTCTTTACCTTTTTGATATTTAGCTTTTTCTTCTTCAGTCTTTGCACTTTCTATAAGTGTATCATAAAGGTTTATACTTCCTTGATATTGTTTAAGTTTGGCTTGTTCATCCACTTGTCCAAGTATAATCCATATTGCACTTTGAGTAGCTGAATGAACTATATAGTCATTCTCTTCTCCACCCAAGTTAAATTGTTGTTTATATCCAAATCCATCAAATTCAGAACCTGCATAGATTATAGATTTAACTGCATCTTCATTTTGATTTTCTTGACCATTAAAATCTTCTGCTGGTAAATATGGACTCTTACCATCACTAGTTGGAGATTTTAAATGATTATTATAACAAAAAGCAGTTTGTTCGCCATCTTCTCCATCTATAATATATTTGTTATCTTTAGTACTTGCACCTATAAGACCCTTTACTATGTAATCAAAAGTTAGCGTCTTTGTAACATTATCAAATCTTATATCATAATAAGGTCTATCTGAACCATCTTCTTTTAGTAAGCATGTATTTTTTACTTTTGCTTTTTTATCATACCATAGATGTATATTTTGATCTTTTGAAGTAAGTACTTGTCTAATTTCTGATTGTTCATCTTTTTTTACAGAGTCTTCATCTTCCCAGAAATTATATACAATTTTATTTATCTGAGATAAAGTCATATCAAGAATTTTCTCAATATTATGCTTTAAGTTCATTTCTTCTACTACTAGTTTTTCTTCTGGAATTTGTTCTTCTAAAGGCTGTTCTCCTTCTGGAGTTTGACCTTCTGATGGTTGTTCTCCTTCTGGAGTTTGTCCTTCTGATGGCTGTTCTCCCTCTGGAGTTTGTCCGTCTGATGGTTGTTCTCCCTCTGGAGTTTGTCCATCTGATGGTTGTTCTCCCTCTGGAGTTTGTCCGTCTGATGGTTGTTCTCCCTCTGGAGTTTGTCCGTCTGATGGTTGTTCTCCCTCTGGAGTTTGTCCGTCTGATGGTTGTTCTCCCTCTGGAGTTTGTCC
>NZ_JAGWDA010000014.1:0-123551 GCF_020657875.1 Clostridioides sp. ZZV14-6150
ACACAGAAGTTAAGCTCTCTAGCGCTGATGGTACTTGGTGGGAAACTGCCTGGGAGAGTAGGACGTAGCCACGTAATTTTTTTTATTTTTTGTTGTCAAGTTTCTTATTTTCAAATTTCTTATTTAAAAAGGATAAGTCTGTTATAAATGCTTTATATAAACACATATAATATTTAAAAGAGTTTTTTATAAATTAATTCTTTTAATGTAGGATGTGAGGTTTTATAGGTATGTACTTTTAAATAAGAAAGGAGATAGATAATTAGGTGTCTGTAATCAATAGTTTTATTTTACAATATGGATTAATATCTGTATTTGTATTAATTATGATTGAGTATGCTTGTTTTCCATTACCTAGTGAAGTAGTTTTACCACTTTGTGGAGCTATTGCAGCAAGAAATCATTTTGGTTTTTTAACTATTTTAATTTTAAGTATAGTTGCAGGTATACTTGGTTCAATATTTTGTTATACAATAGGCAATTTGGGAGGAAAATCTATCATAAATAAGATAGTAGAGATATGTCCCAAGGCAAAAAAGGGAATTTTTACATCACAAGATTATTTTAACAAATACTCTTCTATTTCTGTTTGTGTATGTAGGTTAATTCCTCTATGTAGAACATACATATCTTTTATAGCAGGTATTGCAGGTCAGAATATTATAACTTTTATTATATCCTCTATTGTGGGTATCACCATATGGAATACTTCGTTAATTAGTATTGGGTATATTTTTTCAGAGAGTTGGGTAAAAATAATGTCACATTATAATGATTATAAATTTCTAGTTCTCATTATACCAATATCCGTAATTCTTATTGGATTTGGTATTAAGTCATATATACATAAAAAACATCACAGGATAAGATTATAAAAAATAGTAGAATTTTTTTATTTAGCACAAGATGATTTAAGGGCAGTTGTGGGAATAGAAAACACCAAAAACCCGCATGAACACTATGTTTTTGCGGGTTCTAGGCGTTTTTTTATCGTCTGTGTCTGTGGTGATTTTTGCTTATATGAAAGAAAAGGTGGCAGCTCTGAAAATCAAAGCTACCTCTTCATAAGTGTTTAAAAATATGTTGATTCTACAATGGCTTTTTTTCTTTGATGTCGTCCAGCAGATTAAAGCTAAATATTTGAAATTATGGCATTAAAGCGTGAAACAATAACTTGCCAATATTACAGTTACTATGATTAAATATAAGTTACTAATCCAGTCCAATCTGGTCAATCCACTCATCTATTCGTTCTATTATCCCTTTAGGTGGGTTATTGTTGAATTTCCATTCGGTATAACAGTGTAGCAGACCAAAAAGAAGTAAAAATACAATTAGCATAATCAGTTTTTTCATCTTCTTCATTTTGAGATACCTATTTCAATTTTTTTCATTATGTTTTAGCCCTTTCAGTATAAATGCAGAAAGGCAGGCACAAAGTAATAAACTTATGATACTCCCCATAATTTTTTCTCCAGTAGTTATATAGTATCCAGAAAGATTAAATATTGCTACAATAGGAAAAAAGGTTTGTAAGACATTTGACATACCTGCAAATAGTCCAGCAATAGAATAAACTTCTGTGAATACTAATGCAAGCCAATATCCTTTTTTCATGCGCGATACCAAGGCAATAATGGGAGAAATTGCAAGGAATACACCTATGCCATCAAGAAAATACTCTTTCATGCAACTTAAAACCAGTTTTATCGATAAATCGGAAAAATGTAAAACGGATTCAGTCAAAAATGTTATAGTAAAGAGTAACAAATAAAGAAGTATACTGAATATAAAAGTAATAATCATTTTTGCTATGGTTAATTTTGTTTCATTTATGGGAATAAGACGTAGGGATTTAATAGTGTCCTCCTCTTCTTCACGACAAATAATATAGCTTCCTAATAGGGCAATGACAGCAGGAAGAACAAAAAAAGTTGACCAAGGTTGTACCGCATTCATATACCAACCTGCATTGTCTATATACCGTGAACCGTCATAAACGCTCTTTAAGCCATAATGTAAATCTAGGTCATTATATACATCCTGCCCTCCTGCAAAAACTATGACTGCTATCATAATGGATGCAAAAACTGTAATCCAAACAATTTTTGAACGACGAATTTTTTGACATTCAGCCCAAAGTAATTTCCACATTATCTACACCTCACTTTCTTCTTCCTAGTGCAATGTTTGCAAACAATACTGATACAATACTCCAAATACAAATACAAAGAAATGCTAATGGGACATTAATTTCCTGTGAAAATATAAGACCTGGAATGTCTTTATTTCTCATGATAATAACTCCCATACTGGATAATGGGTGTAAATACATATTTATTGTCATTAGAACAAAACCGGAAAAGGCATATACCAATGTGATACAAATTGGGAGAATGTATCCTTTTTGAGATGTAGCGATTGCCAAAATCGGCAACATTACAAAAGCAGTGATTACACCAATTTCTAAACATTTTTCCAACAAATATAAAATGCTTCCCCATTTAAATACGACATATCCAGAAAGTACACTAAATAGCACGGAAGCAACGGCTGTAATCAGCATAAAACAAATAGAGTAAATCAAAACAACAAAAAATTTACTAAAAAAGTATCCCATTTTGCTGATAGGTACAATCCAAAGTTGTTTGAGCATATCATACTGATTTTCTTCGTGCATAAGCATGGTGCAAAGCATACCCAAAACAACGGGCAAAATAATCCAAAGTGTGTAACCAAATGCAGACCATTTATAAAACTGTATCGGGTCAACCCCTGCTTCCCCAAAATAATTGAAATATAGTAGTGCGAAAAACGGCATAATGAGGGCGGCCAACAACATGAGCCAAATAAGTTTCCTGCGACGCAGTTTAAGAAATTCTGTTTGAATAAGTTTAAGCAATGCCCTCTCCTCCTGTGATTTTTTTAAAATAGTCCTCTAAGGTATTATTACAAAGTTGAGAACTAATAACAGTTACATCCTGCATTACAAGTGCTTTATTGATTTCACCCATATCCAGAGTAGTGTCATAAAGGCGTAGGGTGTGGTCGTCTTGAATGGAATAATTTTTCGAGTTGAATTGACGCTCTAAAATCAATGACGCCCTCGGAATATCTGAAACTTGTAACAGGATATATTTACTGTTTCTCTTTTCCAGTTCGCTCATGCTACTTTCTTCCAGAAGAATACCATGGTCGATAATTCCAATATCATCAGCCAATAATGAGATTTCAGAAAGAATATGACTGGAAATAAGAATTGTCTTTCCGCGCTCAACGCTCAAATTCCTAATAAACTCCCTCATCTCCGCAATACCAATAGGGTCAAGACCATTGGTTGGCTCGTCCAAAATCAACAGTTCTGGGTCATGCAGGATAGCGTTGGCAATACCAAGTCGCTGCTTCATGCCAAGCGAATATTTACTAAACAGTTTTTTATTTTTATAAGGTAAGCCGACAATTTCCAATGCGCTTTTTACGGCATTGGGGGCGGCTGTACCGCGTAGCTTTGCGAAAATCTCTAAGTTCTCCGTCCCAGTCAGATTGGGATAAAATCCTGGCGTTTCGATAATTGCACCGATACGGGGATATATTCGTTTTTCTTGGCCTTTAATACTCTCTCCGAATATATCTACCTCTCCGGACGTGATTGAAGTCAACCCTAAAATCATTTTCATAATTGTGGTTTTTCCGGCTCCGTTGCGCCCTAACAGACCATAAATTCGGCCTTTTTTTACATGGAGATTGACTTTATCAACTGCTGTTTGCTTTCCATAAATTTTTGTCAGTTGTTTTGTTTCAATCAAAAAATCATTCATATATAAGTTCCTCACTTTCAATAAATTTACTTCAGCAATATCATAGCTGATACAACATCAGAAGCAATTACAATTAGAATTATAAAACATGAACCTTGCCAAAACCTTGCCGTAACCTTGTTTTTATCTTGTTTTAGCAGTAAGAAAGCCCCGTATTTTTACAGGGCTTTAGGAAGCAATATTGTAAATTCTGTTCCCATACAGGGGGTACTGTTGGCGGTAATAGTTCCTTTATGAACGTTAATAAGTTCTTTTACAATCGCCAAGCCTAAACCATTTCCCTTTGCAGACCTTGAATGGTCGCATTGGTACAGCCTTTCAAAAATATGTGGGAGATTGTCAGAAGATATACCTTTCCCATTGTCTGTTATTATAATTTGAGCTTGCTGTTTGTTTTCAAAAATTCGTAGTGTCATTTTGTCACCTTCGCTATGAGTAATAATATTTTGTAATAGGTTATTAAGGATACGGGTATATGCGTTTGCGTCTATGCGTAAGAAGTACTCTATTTCGGGTATATCAAATTCATATTCAAAATGACTGCTTTCTAAAACAGGAACCCAATCAGCTATAATATTACGGGATAACTCATTCAAATCAAAAATCTCAAAATGAAAAACCTGTTCCTTAGAATCCAATTTTACCCATTCAAATAGATTTTCTACAAAATGCTTTAAGTAATGAGCCTTATCGGACGCAACATGGATATATTCGTCCTTTTCTTCTCCTACAACAATTTTGCTTTCTAATGCTTCCAAATAACCGACCAAAGAAGCAAGAGGAGTTTTTACATCATGGGAGAGACTTGTCATTAGACGTTTGTAGGCTTGTTCTGATTGTTTTTGCTGAATAAGCTGTGATTGGCCATTGATTGCCATTTCGTTAATATCATAGCAAATTTGCCTTGTCATGTCGCTTTCCCTTGTTAAAATACGGCGATTAAGGTTTCCATTTTTTATATCCTCTAAAGCATCTTTTATAAGTGTAAGTTGTGTTCGGACACGTCGTAGGACAGAAACAAGATACGCTATAATAATCAGGCTAAGAACAAATACCAAAAGCAGATAAACACTTGTATTCATGTTAAGCCTCCTTATTAAAACGATAACCGACACCTCGGACTGTCAAAATATAAAATGGATGGTTGGGGTCTGGTTCAATTTTTTTTCTCAGTTTACTGATGAAAGACATGATATTACTATCGTCAAAAGCATATTCTTCTTCCCATACTTGTGTATAAATCTGTTTTTTGGTAAACACCCGTCCCTTATTAGAAGTCAGAAAAGAAAGTAAATCAAACTCTTTGCTTGTAAGTTGAACAGGAATATTATTGATGGAAACAATGCGGTTTATCTTGTCAATAATCATGCCATTTATTATTATGCAATCCATGTCTGTTATAAAAGCAGGGTTTAACATAGTATACCGGCGAATAAGAGAATTGACACGAGCCATAAGTTCGTTTATGCTGAACGGCTTTGTTAGATAATCGTCAGCACCTAAACGTAGCCCGGAAATTTTATCGTCCTCGTCACTTTTAGCTGTAAGCATAAGCACTGGAATATTACTTGTTTCCCTAATTTTTTTTAGAACTTGAAAACCGTCTATATCCGGCATCATTATGTCCAAAATTACAAGAGAGAGTGTGTGTCTATTTTTATCGACCAAATCCAACCCCTCTACACCGCCATATGAAGTAATAACAGATAAATTTTCTTGCTCAACACATTTTTTCATAAGAGCGCAAAGTTCTTTGTCATCATCTATAATCAAAACACTATTCATATTGTAGTTCCTTTCTTCTTTTTGTTCTGCCGTCAACAGGTTTTTCCGCGACCTTTGGTATCAGCCACATATACCCGAGTTTTGAAACGCCTGGTATGCGACTTTCTTCACATAGTTTTTGTACTCGTCTTTCGGAAATGCCACACTTTTTTGTTGCTTCGGGGCAAGACATATACTCCATATTTCAACCACCCTTTCCTCGTAATATATCAGCATATATTATATACGTGTAACCGAATAAAATCAAGAAACATCAGCAAATAATATGCAGTAGCTAATATATAATTGATTATCCGATTTATTTTTATATATGGCTATTTTTTCGTGAATATCCAAGTACACTTATTGCAAATGAAAAAAATGCAATACACAGCATTACAGAGATATAAATGCTAGTGTAAATATACTAAAAGAAGGATTAAGATTATTGGGGATGGAATATCCCTTAGAGCCTATGAATGCTTAGTTCAAAAGTGCTATCGAATAGAAATCTACATCTTCAAACATTACCGAAGGTAGTTAAGGTGGGGTAGTTCAAAAAATCAATTCTAGCTTATATCCTTTTATGTTAAAATGATGTTAAGAAATGAAACAAATACTATTTATATAAAAGGGGTAAGAATATGGATATAATAGATAATCTAAGGGTACAAGAGGTAGATGGAAAGCTTATTGAAGATGTACTGTATTTTAGAAATTATTATGGATTAGAAAAAGATTTAGAATACAGAGTAACAAAGTCTAAAACTTATTTTTATGGAAAAGACATATTATCTATGTGTATAGCAGCGATTTTAGAAGAAGAAAATATTTTATTGTCAGGACCAAAGGCAACAGGAAAAAATTTACTTGCTGATAATTTAGGCGAGATATTTAATAGACCTCAGTGGAATACATCATTTCATATAAACACAGATAGTTCAACACTTATAGGTACAGATACATTTATAGACAATGAAGTTAAACTTAGAAGAGGTTCAGTTTATGAATGTGCTATTAATGGAGGCTTTGGTGTATTTGATGAAATTAACATGGCAAAAAATGATGCTATAGTTGTAGTTCATTCAGCCTTAGATTATCGTCGAGTGATTGATGTACCCGGCTATGAGAGAGTTAATCTGCACCCAGCAACAAGATTTATTGGAACTATGAATTACGAGTATGCAGGAACAAAAGAACTTAATGAAGCACTAGTATCTAGATTTATGGTAATAGATATTCCTCCAATAGAAGAAGATAAGTTAATGATGATTTTAAAAAATGAATTTTCAGATGCTGATGAAGAGAAATTAATACACTTTGCAGGAATATTTTTAGATTTACAATTGAAATCTCAAAATGGTGAGATATCTAGTAAAGCTATTGACCTACGTGGCCTTATGGCATCTCTTAAGACTATAAGGAGAGGATTGAAACCAACTCTTGCAATTAATATGGGACTGACAGGAAAGACTTTTGATATATATGAAAAAGAAATGGTTGGAGATGTAATTAAAACGAGAATACCTAATAAATGGGAGAGTGCAGATGTATTTCCAATAAGTCATATTTAATATAGGTGAGATTATGAAATGGATATATGATGATTATGAATTTGAAAATAGAGCAAATAACTTATCTTGGACAATAGCTGGTGATTACAATGAAAGTATAGATATATCAGAAAAAGATTATTCTTCAAAAGAAATAGGTCTATACTTTGCAATAATTGCAGGAGCTAGAAGAAAATATGTAGATTGGGACATAGTTAAAAAATATCTTACAAACAGAATACGAAAAGGATATGACAAAGATATTATATTGGGTCTAATTCAAGTTATATTAAATACAATAGTTGAAGAAAAGGCCATTAAAGATAGGCCAGGGATAGAAGATATAAGAAGAAATGCTTATAAAGATATTGTTTCACGTTTTACCAAAATAAACAATGACAATATTATGGATAAAATTAAATATGCATTTGTACTTTATAATATGGACAAGCATCCAGCATTAGACAGTATAACTAGAAGAATAGTTAATGACATAAGGAATATAGATACGAATCAAGATATTATGGAGATTTTAAAAGCATTAGATGTTATATATTTAACTTATTTTGAATATATATTAAACGGAGAAGAAAGCAATTTTACATATGATGAAAACAATGTAAAGGATGTTGAAGTAAACTTTGATACATTTGCTGATTTTATGTATGAAGAACTTTATAGTGATGAAGAAGAAAACATTATTGAAAGTGATATAGACTCAATATCTTCATCGATGCTTGTAGAAGGGGTAGGGGATTTTGATGATTCTCAATCTAGCAATTCAGCAGACAGAGTTATATATGTTGATGAAGAGACTGTAAATAAAATATATTCAAAAATAGAACATTATTATGGGAAAACTTATTTAAGTAAGGGTGAAATTAAAAAGCTTGAAACACAAAATTGCAGAAACGTACATGAGGGATGCAGAATTCACTTTACAGACGGTGTTCTTAGAAGTGAATGTAATAACGTTTTTCAGCTAAAATATGTGACAAGACAAAAAGAAAATAATTTAGGCAAATTTAGAGAACATGCTAGGATGTATAGACAACAAATAAAGCGATTAAAAGAAAGCCTTGCTAGGATTTTAGTAGAAGAAAATGCTAAAACTAGAGTGTATTCTGATTGTGGAACTATCCTAGCAAATAGAGCTTGGAGAGTTGGAAGGAGTAACAATAATAAAATATTTTATAAAGATATAGAAAATGAAAAAGGGAAATATGTTATTGATATATTGTTGGATGCAAGTGGTTCTCAAAGTAGAAACCAAGGAGATGTAGCAATTCAAGCTTACATAATTGCAAATGCCTTGACAGAAGTTGGAATACCAAATAGAGTTATGGGTTTTTCTAGTTTCTTAGATTACACGATATTAAAAAGATTTAAGGATTATGATGACAGTATTAAAAATAGTGAAAACATCTTTGAATACTTCTGTGCTGGTAATAATAGAGATGGTTTAGCTATAAAATCCATATGTAGTGGTTTGATAAATAGAGACGAAGAAAATAAAATTTTGATAGTTCTTAGTGATGGAAGGCCAAATGATGTAAAGATAGGAAAAAATAGCGAGAGAACTTTAAGAGGAGAAAAAGCTTATAGAGGTATTGTTGGTTTAAGAGATACAGCTAATGAAGTAAGAAAAGCTAGAAAACAAAATATTTTAGTATTAGGAGTATTTACAGGTAAAGAATCAGAACTTGAAGCTGAAAGATTAATATATGGAAACGATTTTATATATTCAAGAGACATAACTAGATTTTCTGATGTGGTTTCAATGTATTTAAAAAAGATAATTAGGAGTTAATTGATTTATAAAAAAGAATTTATATACATAAAAATATAAAAATGAATAAAATTTGTAAAAAATGTAGAAATTTTCACAGAAAAGGTATACAATGATTTATATAGAAAATGAATTAAAAATAAAGTAATATTAAAAATTAAATATATAATATTATAGGTTCTTTAAGCAAGATTAATAGGGAAGAAGGTTAAATTCCTTTACAGCCCCCGCTACTGTGATGCAGACGAAACTTTTGTTAGCCACTATGATAATATGCTTTTATATTTCATGGGAAGGAAGAGGAGTAGGATGAAGCTAAGTCAGGAGACCTGCCTAAAATATTAAAGTGATTTCTTCGGGGATGGAGAAAGTTTCTTATAATAATTATACAGATATGTTTATTTTATGTGTTTGTATTTAGATTGTCGAAAATTAGAAGCCTAGCCATCGAGTTAGGCTTTTTTATTTTGCTAGAATAAGGTTACATATATTATTCATATTTTAATTATTAGAAAGGGAGAGGGGATACTCAAATGAAACAAAATATCAAATTAGGGGTTATAGCTGCACTTATGTTAATCATTTTAACTCCAGTTACATCAAATGCAATGCATATAATGGAAGGTTACTTACCAGTAAAATGGTCTATAGCATGGGGAGTTATATTTATACCATTTTTCTTAGTGGGATTAAAATCAATAGGTAAAATAGTAAAGCAAGACCCTAAGAAGAAAGTTTTATTAGCTCTATGTGGAGCATTTGTATTTGTTTTATCAGCATTAAAAATACCTTCAGTAACAGGAAGTTGTTCACATCCTACTGGAGTAGGTCTTGGAGCAATAATGTTTGGACCAAGTGTAATGTTTGTTCTTGGAACTATAGTTCTAATATTCCAAGCATTATTACTAGCACATGGGGGAATAACTACTTTAGGAGCTAATGCTTTTTCAATGGCTATAATAGGGCCAATTATATCATTTTTAATATTTAAAGCATTAAAGAAAAAAGATGGAAACAATGCTATACCAGTATTTCTTGCAGCAGCAATAGGAGATTTAGCCACATATACAATAACTTCAATACAACTAGCACTTGCTTTCCCAGACCCATCAGGTGGAGTGATGGCTTCAGCAATTAAATTCTTAGGAATTTTCTTTATGACTCAAATACCAATAGCAATAGCAGAAGGTATTCTTACTGTAATTGTATATAATTTGATTACAGAAAATGGAGAAAAAAGCATACTAGAAAATAATGATAAAGGAGTTAAAGCTAATGAGTGCTAAAACAAAAACAAAAACTAACATATTACTACTTTTATTAGTAGTAGCTCTTATCATATTCCCATTACTTGTAAATTCAGGTGCTGAATATGGAGGAGCAGATGGTCAAGCTGAAAGTGAAATTACTAAGATAAATCCAAATTATGAGCCTTGGTTTAGTAGTCCATATGAGCCACCAAGTGGAGAAATAGAGAGTTTATTATTCTCTGCACAAGCAGCTCTAGGTGCAGGTGTAATAGGATACATATTAGGTCTTCAAAAAGGAAAGAGAAGTTAATTATGCTTATCATTGATAAATATGCATATACAAATAGATTAAGTAAAGTAAATCCAAATAAAAAAGTAGCCATAGGAGCAATTTTTCTAATTGCTTCTATGATAATAAAAAATATATTTATCTTAAGTGGAATTATGATTTTAATGAGTATTTTAGTTGTTTGTGTAGCAGGGATAGATTTAAAAAATTATTTGAAATTACTTCAAATACCGATGTATTTTTTATTTCTTAGTATAGGTATAACTCTTGTGAATATATCTTTTAATAAAACAGACCTACTATATAGTTTTCAGTTTTTTAGTTTTTATGTAGGAATATCAAAGGCATCTATTGACATGTCTATTCATGTGTTATTTAGAGCTATGTCTTGTTTAACTTGTGTGTATTTTTGTATACTTACAACACCTTTTAATCAGTTGATATTTTTCTTTAAGAAATTGCATTTACCGGACACCTTTGTTGAATTATCAATGTTGATATATAGATTTATATTTATATTTTTAGAAGAATTTTCAGAGATATATAAGTCACAAGAATTAAGATTTGGGTACATAAATTTAAAAACTTCATATAAATCTTTAGGGATTCTTGGAAGTATGCTGTACAAAAGGCTTATGACAAGGTATGATGATATGTGTATATCATTAGACATAAAATTGTATGATGGTAAATTTCACATAGTAGGGGATAATGATGTTTAAAATAAATAATTTAACATATCAATATGAAAAAAATGCTAATGCATTATTGAACATTAATATGGATTTCTCAAAGGGAAATATTATAGGTATAATAGGCTCAAATGGTTCAGGAAAATCAACTTTATTTATGAACTTAATGGGAATACTAAAGCCTACGTCTGGAGAAATACTTTTCAAAGAAGAAAAGTTAAAGTATGATAAGAAGAGTTTGTATAATCTTAGAAAAAATGTAGGGATTGTCTTTCAAGACCCAGAAAAACAAATATTTTACTCAAAAGTATATGATGATATAGCATTTGCGATGAGAAACATTGGAATGGATGAAAAAATTATTAAAGAGAGAATAAATAAAGCTTTGATAGCTGTTAATGGAATAGATTTTATAGATAGACCAGTACACTTTTTAAGTTATGGTCAGAAAAAAAGAGTAGCAATTGCATCAGTTATAGCAATGGAAAATGAAATTGTATTGCTTGATGAGCCTACAGCTGGATTAGACCCAGTAAGTACTAGGTCTATTGTAGATATAATAAAGAGATTAGATGAAAATAATATAAAAATAGTAATATCCAGTCATGATATGAATTTAATGTATGAAATATGCGATTATATATATGTACTGGATAAGGGGATTTTAATTGATGAAGGAAACGCAGAAAGTGTATTTGTAAATGAGAACAATATTATACAAGCTGGATTAGAATCTCCGTGGTTAGTAAAGGTACATAAAAATATGAACTTACCTTTATTTAAGAAAGAAGAAGATTTGTATAAGTACTGGAAAGAAAGAGACTTAATACAAATAAATAATTAAGCCCTAA
The DNA here is from genome assembly GCF_020657875.1 of Clostridioides sp. ZZV14-6150. Lineage (NCBI taxonomy): Bacteria > Bacillati > Bacillota > Clostridia > Peptostreptococcales > Peptostreptococcaceae > Clostridioides > Clostridioides sp. ZZV14-6150. The sequence continues at coordinate 12,007 of NZ_JAGWDA010000014.1, forward strand.
ACCTATTTTAAAAAAATAGATTTATATAATAACCCTTAACCTAGACCCCTTAAAGGTGCCTTATGATTCCCCAAATCATAAGGTTATTTTTTTTATAAAGAATAAAAATAAATTTTATAAGTAAGTGTTATCTAATTGTTAAAATTTGACAATAATCTATTAATATAATACATAATTATAATTTGAAGTAATTCATATTTTAGATTAAAATATATTTATGGCTGTTAACAGGAGGAGAAATATGAATTTAGATACATTAAATCCTGCTCAAAGAGAAGCAGTAGAAAAAACTGAAGGTCCAGTACTTATACTGGCTGGTGCTGGTTCAGGTAAAACTAAGGTATTAACAACAAGAATAGCATACCTTATAGAAGATAAAGGTGTACAAGCACCAAATATATTAGCTATAACATTTACAAATAAAGCTGCAAATGAAATGAGAGAGAGAGTTGAGCAAAACATAGGTCCTGAAACTAAGGACATGTGGATAAGTACATTCCATTCTTGTTGCGTTCGGATACTCAGAAAAGATATAAATAAGATTGGTTACAATAGGAGTTTTGTAATTTATGATTCTGCAGACCAAGTTACATTGGTTAAAGACTGTCTTAAAGAATTAAATTTAAGTGATAAGGTATTTGAACCAAAAGCAGTTATAAGCGCCATTTCAGGAGCAAAAGACAAGCTTTATACTCCAAAACAGTTTAAAGATATCAACATGGCAGATAATAGAATGGTTAAGATTGCAGATATTTATGCTCTATATCAAGACCGTTTAAAGAGAAATAGTGCACTTGATTTTGATGATTTAATACTTAAAACTGTAGAACTTTTTAAGGCTAATGATGAAGTGTTAGCTTATTATAGAAGTAGATTTAGATACATAATGGTAGATGAGTATCAGGATACAAGTAAAGCTCAATATGAACTAATAAAATTATTAGCTAGAGAACATCAAAATATCTGTGTTGTTGGAGATGATGACCAAAGTATTTATGGATGGAGAGGCGCAGATATAAGAAACATACTTGAATTTGAGAAAGATTATGATAATGTACATGTTGTTAAACTAGAACAAAATTATAGGTCAACACAAGTAATATTAGATGCAGCTAACAAAGTTATATCCAATAATATAGAAAGAAAAAGAAAGAAACTTTGGAGTGAAAAGAAAGAAGGAGAACTTATAAAGATACAACTAACTGGTAGTGAAATAGAAGAGGCTGATTTTATAGCTGACTCAATTGCACAAATAGCTAGAAAAGAGAATAGACCATACAAAGATTTTGCAGTACTTTATAGAGCAAATGCACAAGCAAGACCTGTAGAAGACGCTTTAAACAGAAGTCAAATTCCATATAATATATATGGTGGTACAAAGTTTTATGAGAGAAAAGAAATAAAGGACTTAGTAGCGTATTTAAGAGTTATTCAAAATCCACAGGATGACATATCTATAAAAAGAATTATAAACGTTCCTAGAAGAGGTATAGGGCTTAGAACTATAGAAAAAATTGAAGATAGAGCCAATCTGAAACAAGAGAGTATATATTCAGTTTTAATTGATATAGAAACAAATTCTGATATATCTACAAAAGCTAGAGCAAGTATAAGTGGATTTGTTGATATTATAGGTACACTTAGAACCATAAAAGAAGTCTATCCTGTTAGTAAATTAATAGAAAAAGTTTTGGATACTACAGGATATATGGATGAACTTGTAGAGATAAGAAATAAAAATGAAAAAGATTTAACTGGTAAAGGTGAAGAAGCTCAAGATAGAATTGATAATTTAAGAGAATTTATATCTATAGCACTAGAGTTTGAAAGTAGTAGTGATGATACTTATGAAAATAAAGATTTAGAGACATTTTTAACTAGTATAGCACTTACATCTGAATCTAATGATGAAGAGGACAATGATAGAGTTTCTCTTATGACAATACATACATCTAAAGGGTTAGAGTTTCCAGTTGTATTTTTGACAGGTATGGAAGAAGGTCTATTTCCTATATCAAGAGCTATAAAGTCTCTGAGTGAATCTCAAATAGAAGAAGAGAGAAGGCTTTGTTATGTTGGTATAACTAGAGCTAAAGAAGAGCTATACATGTCACTAACTGAAAAGAGAACGCTATATGGTAAAACAAATGTTGCAATAGCTTCAAGATTTATGGAAGAGTTACCAGAAGAATGTATAGAAAGATTGTACAAAATGAAAAAGGAATTAAGTTATTCTAAAGCAAGTTATAATATGTTAGATAAATATACTAAAAAGTATATGAATACTATAAGTAAATCTAAAGTTGCAGATAACGTTAATGCTACAATAAAAGATTCAAATAAAGAGACTAATCCAGAAGATATAAAGCTTGGTTCTAAAGTACATCATCCTAAATTTGGGGTTGGAACAGTCGTGTCTATAATTGGAACAGATGTTACTATAGCCTTTGATAAACAAGGAATTAAAAAAATAAATAAAGAATATACAACACTAGATATTTTATAATGGAGGAAAATTAGGAATGGATAGTATAAGCTTTGCTAAAAATTTAATAGATTTCATATACGATAGCCCATCATCTTTTCACGCAGTTGATAGTGCCAAAGAAGTCTTAGATAAAAATGGATTTGAAGAGTTAGCTTTAAATAAGAAATGGAATCTAAAAGTAGGTGGAAAATACTACATGACTAAAAATTTATCTGCTATAGTAGCTTTTGTAGTTAACTCAGATAATATAGAAGAAGGTGGATTTAGAATAATAGGTTCTCATTCAGATTCTCCTACATTTAGTATTAAGCCAAATGCAGAAATAGAAGCTGAGAAAGCTTATTTGAAGCTGAATACAGAATGTTATGGAGGAGCAATATTAAGTACGTGGTTAGATAGACCACTTGGTATAGCTGGGAGAGTAGTCTTAAAAGGAGATAGTGTACTTAAGCCAAAGGAAAAACTTATCGACTTTAAAAAGCCAATTTGTATAATACCAAATCTAGCTATACATTTGAATAGAAGTATAAATGATGGTCATTCATATAATAAACAAAAAGATATGTTACCTCTAGTTGGATTATTAAATGATACATTAGAAAAAGATAACTTTATTTTAAAACAAATATCGTCTAATTTAAATGTAAAGATGGAAGATATAATAGACTTTGATTTATTCTTATATGAATTTGAAAAAGGAAGTTTAATAGGGGCTAATGATGAATTTATATCTATTGGAAGACAAGATAATCTTGCAATGGTACATGCTAGTTTAAATGCTTTAGTTGATACTAAAGGACAAAGTGGTGTAAATGTAATGGCTGTGTTTGATAATGAAGAAGTTGGAAGTTCCACTAAACAAGGTGCAGATTCAAATATGCTACTAAATATATTGGAGAGAATATGTTTATCAATAGGGAAAGATAGAGAAGGATTTTTTGAGTCTATTTATTCGTCTTTCATGATATCATCAGATTTAGCTCACGCTATTCATCCAAATACTCCAGAAAAACATGACCCAACTAATAAACCAGTTATGGGGAAAGGGCCTGTTATAAAGATAAATGCAAGTCAAGCATATACAAGCGATGGATATTCTATAGCTGTTTACAAAAATATATGTAAAGAAGCTAATGTCGAGTATCAAGAATTTGTAAATAGGTCAGATGAGAGGGGTGGAAGTACAATAGGTCCAATATCTTCTACTCATGTAGATATACCATCTGTTGATGTAGGAAGTCCAATTTTAGCAATGCATTCTGTAAGAGAATTAGGTAATGTTGAAGACCATTATAGTATATATAAAACATTTAGTAAATTTTTTGAAATATAAATATAAGATAAATAATTTGGAGATGAAACTATGAAATTAGGACTATGCTTAGAAGGTGGAGGAGCAAAAGGAGCTTACCAAGCGGGGGTAGTTAAGGCTTTATATGATAATGGAATAAATAATTTTTATTCGATTTCAGGAACATCAATAGGAGCGATAAATGGATATTATTTATACACAGGCAATGTTGATAACTTGGAAAAAATGTGGACAAATATAAAAGATATCCAGAACGGAAATGTGAAAATAGTAAATAATACTGTGGATAATTCTCCTGCTATAGACAATCTGAAAGAACTAGATGATAGTAAAATAGAGAAAATGAACTTCTATGTTAATTATGTAGAAGTTAATAATAAGGTAGTATCAGAAAAGGTTGTAAATGTGTCAAAAATGCCTAAAGGCGAAGCAATCTTAAGCATTTCATATAGTGGATTGTTACCATCAAATCCAAATGCTACTCTTGGATTTAAAGAACAATTTATGAAGGATGTGCAAGATGGTATTTACGATGGTTTTAAATTGGATGGAGGTCTAATTAGGAGTGCATTAATTGAGCCTTTAATTGTGGATAATGTGGATAAAATTATTTTGATATCCACAAAGTATAATTATGATTTACCAGATGACATCAAAAAAATATATAATGAAGATAAAATAATAGTAGTTAGACCTAACACTCAATTTGCACCTAAAGATACTCTTAACTTTGATGATGAGTTTTGTAAAACTATATATCAAGAAGGATATGAAATAGGAAAAAATATACTTGATAGACTTTAATTTAGAGTATAATATAATAAATGTAATTGTGTAATTTAATTAATAAAAAGGAAGGTAATAAGTCATGGAAAATAAAAATCCTATAGTAACTATAGTAATGGAAAATGGAAAAGAAATAAAAATTGAGTTATACCCAAATATAGCACCAAATACAGTTAAGAATTTTGTATCATTAGTAGATGATGGATATTATAATGGAGTAACATTTCATAGAGTAATACCAGGATTTATGATACAAGGTGGATGCCCAAATGGTACTGGAATGGGTGGCCCAGGCCATTCTATAAAAGGTGAATTTAGTGGAAATGGATTTACTAACAATCTAAAGCATGAAAGAGGAGTTATATCAATGGCTAGAACTATGGCACCTAATTCAGCTGGTTCTCAATTCTTTATAATGCATAAAAATTCACCACATTTAGATGGTCAATATGCAGGCTTTGGTAGAGTTATAGAAGGTATGGATACAGTTGATGAAATAGCATCAGTTAGAACAGGAGCAGCGGACAAGCCAAAGACTCCACAAATTATGAAAGCTGTGACTGTAGAAACTTTTGGAGTAGATTACTCAGATGTAGAAAAAAACTAGGTCATAGATAGATAAAAGTAAAAATCTATACAACTTAAATATAAAGTGAGATGTTATTATATTTTCTAGAGGATATGAATACATCTCACTTTTTAATTTAATTTATTTTACTGAAATTTAGTTATATATTAAATTTTTATTATACTAAATAGCTCCAATAATCTTATTAGAATATTATTTAATAGTATTATAGAAAAATAATTCTATTAAATTATTTATGATTAGGTTTTTAATATATAAGATATTAAAATAAATATATAAGATATGTGGAAAACATTTATTTTAACATTTTTTAAAGCTAATTTAATGATTTTGTTTAAAAAAAGAAAGTTATTTGTATGTTTTTACTTAAGAAAAAACATTATAATGGTAATATATTCTATTTACAATTTCATAACTTTGGTTTACAATAATAGAGACAATAAATCCTAAAAACATAATAAGAAAAAAGTGCTTAATATTTGAGAGAGACTGGTTTAGTTTACACCAGCTAGACCAGTCAAGGAATAATTTAAAGTGTAATATATAATAAGAAGAGAATACACTATTAGAATTTTCTAATAGTGTATTCTTTTTTTATAGAATTTATTATTGTTATGTAAGAAAAAAACTGTTTCAAATTTAAATTTGAAACAGTTTTTGTGTTGTCTAAAGATTTTATATTATTTAAAATTTTTAATTGCAGTAGTTAAGTTAGGTACTAATTGTTTCTTTCTAGATACAACACCTGGAGCAAATGTTCCTTGAACTCCTTCAATACCAAATGCATCAGCAATCAATCTATCTTCTGCTTTGTAAATTAAATAAGAACCTTCTTTTATTATATCTGTAACTGCAAGAACTAATTTGTCATAATCAGTTGAATTTATATAAGATAAAAATTCATCCTTCTTAGCAAATATAGAGTCTGTGTCTAAAGTAAATACTTGTCCAATACCAACTTTATGTCCACTCATGTTAAACTCTTTAAAGTCCATATTTACTATTTGTTCTATAGTAAACTCATCTAAAGAAGTACCACATTTAAACATATCCATAGCATATTTTTCCATGTCTACTTTTGCTATTTTACTTAATTCTTCACAAGCTTTCTTATCCATATCAGTAGTTGTTGGAGATTTAAATAATAATGTATCAGATAATATAGCAGATAAAAGAAGACCAGCTATTTCATAAGGTATCTCAACGTTATTTTCTTTATACATTTGATAAATTATAGTACTATTGCATCCAACAGGCATAACTCTAAAAGACATAGGAACATCAGTAGAAATACCACCAAGTTTATGATGGTCAACTATTTCAACTATATTTGCTTGTTCAATTCCATCAGCACTTTGAGCATATTCATTGTGGTCAACTAAAACAACATTCTTTTTAGATGGATTTAATAGATGCCCTTTTGAAATTAATCCTAAAAACTTATTGTCATCGTCTAATATAGGATAAGATCTAAAGTTTGTTTCTAACATAATTTCTTTTATTTCATCCATATAGTCGTCTTCTTTAAATGTAATCAAGTTGTCTGTGGCTTCTATAGAATCCAAGAAGCTACATTGATTTATGACATTAGAAGTTTTGTAGTTGTCACTTTCAACAGAAACAACAGACACTCCATTTATTTTAGCAAGAGCTAGTAAATCTTTTGAAATTTCTGTATGATTAGTAAGTATTAAAAGTTTAACTTTTGTATCGATGGCGTATTCAATACTATCATATCTATCACCAACAATAGCTATATCCCCTTCTTTTAAAGTCTCTATTAGGGTTTCCATACCAAATGATAAAGTAACAACTCTACCTTTTACATCTTCACCACAATCTACAAGGATAGTACCATTAAGGTTTTTGCAGATATTTGATAGTGATGTGTGTATAGTTGTAAAATGTTGATGAAGAAGGTTTTTAGCTATTTCTTTCATAGTAATAATACCAGCAAAAGTTCCATCCTCATAAGTTACAGGTAATGTTTTAACATTTTTTTCATCCATAAGATTATAGGCTTCTAATATAGAAGAAGTTGGAGTTAAAGGTAGTACCCTATCATAATTTAAATCTCTAACTTGTATTCTAACGTTATCTAAGATTTCAGGTGCATCTACCTTAAAGTAGTCTAAGGCATACTTAGCTTCCTTTCTGATATCTCCTAAAGCATAAGCTGTTGCTTCTATTCCTAGCTTGTTTTTTAAATATGCTAATGAAATTGCAGAACATATTGAATCTGTATCTGGATTTTTATGTCCGAAAACTAATAAACTCATTTTAAAACTCCTTTCAAAACTTGAATATAATAATAATTGATAAAAATATTATATCAAAAGGTAGTGAGTATTTGTTGTAAAAAGAAAAAAATTTAATGAAAAAAATATTATATGCAATTTTATCTTTTACATATATAACAAATTTAATATAAAAATTTTTATGATTTATACTTTTATTCAATGAAATTGGGGTTTATTAACAACTAATTCATTGAAGATAGCTGCGAAAAAATTAATTAATATGATGAGTAAATAAAAATTTATGAAAATTTTATAGTATAAATTTTTTTGTATGTATCTCATAAGTAAAAAATTAACGAGTGCTATATAAAAATTATTTATCTATATGAAAAATATTATTCTAAAATATTGATTTAAAAATAACTGATAGAAATTAAAATAATTTTAGATTATGTATTTTTTAAAATTATATAGTTATTATTAAAAATAAAAAGTATATATAAACCAAAAATAAGTATTATTTTATGAAAATGAATCCAAATATTATATATTACTTGTACAAATAACATATAAAATTTAATAAGTTAAAAAAATGAAAGATATAAATTATCATTTTAGTGTTTTATTTAGTTAAATTAAATTATTTAAATGAAATATATCTCATTTAAGTAAAAAAATTTAATAATAGTAAAAAAAATAATGTATTTGTTAAAAAATAAATTCACGAAATATTCAGAAAAAAACTTCTTGACCTAGAACAATAAAGGAAATAAAATCTAAAGTGTAGAGATTAAATCTATAAAATTATTTTAAGTATAGGTTAAAAGATATAGATAATGCATTTAAGATTTATAAAAAATATGAGGATGCATAATTATTTTAGGGAGGTTTTTGGTATGGATAAAAAAGAAAAGATTGTAGAGAAGTCAAATGTTGAAGTATGTAGTCCTGAGATTGTCAACAGTGTTGAAACATTAAAAATAAGGCTAGAAGAAATAAGATTAGCACAAAAAGAATTTGCAACATTTACACAAGAACAAGTAGATAAAATTTTCTTAGCAGCCTCAACAGCAGCAAATCAACAGAGAATTCCTCTAGCAAAAATGGCAGTTGAAGAGACTGGTATGGGTATTGTTGAAGATAAAGTTATAAAAAATCATTTTGCTTCAGAATATATATACAATGCTTATAAAAATACTAAAACTTGTGGTGTCATAGAAAAAGATGAGGCATTTGGATTTACGAAAATTGCTGAACCAGTAGGTGTATTATCAGCAGTTATACCAACAACTAACCCTACATCAACTGCTATATTCAAATCACTAATAGCCCTAAAGACTAGAAATGGTATAATTTTTTCACCTCATCCAAGAGCTAAAAACTGTACTATAGAAGCGGCTAGAGTTGTACATGATGCGGCAGTTAAGGCAGGAGCACCAAAAGGTCTTATAGGTTGGGTAGATGTGCCTTCAATTGAATTGACTAATGTTGTTATGGCAGAAGCAGACCTTATATTAGCTACTGGTGGACCTGGAATGGTTAAATCTGCATACTCTTCAGGTAAGCCAGCTGTTGGAGTTGGACCTGGAAATGTACCTGCAATAATAGATGAGAGTGCAGATATAAAAATGGCTGTAAGTTCAATATTAGTATCAAAATCATTTGATAATGGTATGATATGTGCTTCTGAGCAAGCAGTAATAGTACCAGAAAAAATATATGAAGAAGTTAAAAAAGAATTTAAATATCGTGGCGCACATTTCTTAAATAAAGAAGAAACAGAAAAGGTAGGTAAAGTAGTAATAATTGATGGAACTTTAAATGCCAAAATAGTTGGGCAACCAGCTCATGTAATAGCTAAAATGGCAGATGTAGAAGTACCAAAAACAGCTAGGATAATAATTGGCGAAGTTGAATCTGTTGAAGTAGAGGAACCTTTTGCACATGAAAAACTTTCTCCTGTCCTTGCAATGTACAAGTCTAAGAGTTTTGAAGATGCAGTTGCTAAGGCTGAAAAATTAGTTGCTGATGGTGGGTATGGTCATACTTCATCATTGTATGTAGACTCTATAAATCAACCAGAGAGAGTAGAGAAGTTTGTAAATGCTATGAAGACTTGTAGAGTATTAGTTAATACTCCATCATCACAAGGTGGTATAGGTGATTTATATAACTTTAAATTGGCTCCATCTCTTACTCTTGGTTGCGGTTCTTGGGGTGGAAACTCTGTATCAGAAAACGTAGGAGTTAAGCATTTACTTAATATCAAGACAGTAGCTGAAAGGAGAGATAATATGCTTTGGTTTAGAGCCCCACAAAAAGTTTATTTTAAAAAAGGATGTTTAGGTGTAGCAGCAAGAGAATTTAAAGATGTTATGAACAAAAAGAAAGCTTTTATAGTAACAGACTCTTTCCTTTACAATAATGGATATACTAAGAAACTAACTGATTTATTAGATGAAATGGGAATTAAGCATACTACATTCTTTGATGTTGCTCCAGACCCAACACTAGCTTGTGCAAGAGAAGGGGCTAAGGCTATGGCTGATTTCCAACCAGACTTAATAATATCTGTAGGTGGAGGTAGTGCAATGGATGCCGGCAAGATAATGTGGGTAATGTATGAACATCCAGAAATAGATTTCCAAGATTTAGCAATGAGATTTATGGATATAAGAAAAAGAGTATATGCATTCCCTAAGATGGGTGAAAAAGCATACTTTGCAGCTATTCCGACTTCAGCAGGAACTGGTTCAGAAGTAACTCCATTTGCAGTTATAACTGACCAAGATTCAGGTGTAAAATATCCATTAGCAGATTATGAATTAATGCCAAATATGGCTATAATTGATGCAGATATGATGATGGAAATGCCACCAAGATTAACAGCAGCGTCAGGTGTTGATGCCTTAACACATGCACTAGAAGCATATGTATCTATGTTAAGAACTGAACCAGCTGATGGACTAGCACTTCAAGCAGGTAAAATAATATTTGAGTATTTACCTCGTGCATATAAAAATGGAAAGACTGATAAAGTAGCAAGAGAAAAAATGGCAATGGCATCTACTATGGCTGGTATGGCTTTTGCGAATGCTTTCTTAGGAATTTGCCACTCTATGGCACATAAACTTGGTGCATTCCACCATGTTCAACATGGTGTTGCAAATGCATTATTAATAAATGAAGTAATCAAGTTCAATTGTGCAGAGGCTCCAAATAAAATGGGTGCATTTTCACAATACAGACACCCTGATTGTATACAAAGATATGCTGAATTTGCTTCTTTTGCAGGAATTAAGGGGAATACAGACCAAGAAAAAGTGGATAATCTTATAAAAGCAATAGATGAATTAAAGGCAAGAGTGGGTCTTCCTAAGACTATAAAAGAAGCAGGAGTAGATGAAGCTAAATTCTTAGAGGGATTGGATGCTATGGTTGAACAAGCATTTGATGACCAATGTACAGGTGCTAATCCTAGATATCCATTGATGAGTGAATTAAAAGAGATATATTTGAAAGTTTATTATGGTAAATAATATTCATTTTAGAATATCGATTCTATTAGATTTGTATATAAATTATTCGATTTGCATATAAATAGAATTTTACTAGAACTATATAAATAATTTGTTAATAATAGATTATAACTTAAAACCTAAATAAAAATGATAAAAGGTAAGAAAATTCATATTGATTTTGAATATGTATATTTAATCAATTAACTTTAAAATTAGTCACAAAATTTTTTTATTACATATAATTTTAAAGCAAAATATATAAAAAACTTTATGAAAAAATTATAAAAATATTCAGAAAATTCTATTGACTAATCTATTTATCATGATATAATAGGTATAGAAAACAAAAAAACTGGGGCCTATTAAGGCCCCCTTACTACTTTTTGATAGATTTATTTAAAACTACTTTCTCATTTTGATTTTTTATATTTATTACAGAGTCGCTGTAATCTACCTCGAAGTTAGCAAAGGCAGAAAATAAATCTATATCTCTTAACAAATGAATTGTCATGCAATGATTGTTTTTATTCAACCTTAGAATTAATGCTCTTACAAATGGGAATTGGATTCTAGAATTAAATAAGTTAGAGCCATCAGTATCTATATCTAAGCTACGATAATTAATATCTATAAATATATCTACATCATTATTATCTTCTCTTATTATTCTGTAGTCAAAATCCAAGTCTAAATTTAAATTACCTAAAACTAATAACATTTAAATCCTCTTTTCTATAAGTAGTTTTAGAGTGTTAGTTTAACTAAGCTCTCCATCTATTATAGATATAATTCGGTCTGCTTTTCTAGCAATATTTTCATTATGTGTTATTATGATAAGAGTTTGGTTATATTTTTTTATAGAACTTTTTAGTAAATCCATAACTTCTTCTGTAGTTTTACTATCCAAATTTCCTGTTGGTTCATCTGCTAGGATTATACTTGGTTTTGCAGATAAAGCACGTGCAATAGCAACTCTTTGTTGTTGTCCACCAGATAATTGATTAGGAAGATGATTTTTCCTTTTATTAAGTCCCAATAAAGTTATAAGGTCTTCGATGTATTCTTCATCGACTTTTTTATTGTCTAACTTTAATGGCAATTCTATATTTTCCTTTACATTTAATACAGGAATTAAGTTATACTGTTGAAATACAAATCCGACTTTTTGTCTTCTGTATTTTGCTAGTTTTTTATTTGAAAGACAACATATATCTTTACCATCGACTTTTATAGTACCATTACTTGGTCTCTCAAGACCTCCTACTAAATGTAGAAATGTACTTTTCCCACTTCCACTTGGACCAATTATCGCAACAAATTCACCCTTATTTATTTTTAAATTTGCATCCTTTAGTGCATGTACAGATGTTTCCTTTTTTCCATAAATCTTACCTAAGTTAATAGTTTCCAATATAGGCATAATTACCCCTCCTATTCTGTGATGTTTATAGCTTCAACTATACTAATTTTATTTATCTTCCTTGATGGAATACATGTAGCTAGAATACCTACAATTATATTTGCTAAAACAACTAGTATATATATTTTGTAATCTATTGTAAAATCTAATCCATATGATGCAAAGTCCTGTAGATAATACATTTTAAATTGTATTATAAGTCCTGACACGATGGTAATTATACTTGAGAGTACTCCATATAATATTCCCTCATAGAGTATCATATTTTTAAATTCTCTCTCAGAGATACCAATAGCCCTTAACATTCCAAATTCGCTAGTTCTTGAAGTTAAGTTATAACTTATGTTATTTATTATGTTAAGCACACTAATTATGAACATTATTGCTACTATGCCATAATTATAAATCATGGATCTAGATGTCATCTTATCAGAGTTTTCTTTTTCTACCATCATATCTATTGTTGTAGTTCCAGAGACTTCACTTCCAATTTTACCTAAAAGTTTATTTATTTTTTTACTGTTTGCATTTTCATTAAGGTCTGCATAAACTAAGTTGTACTTATCTACACCAGTTAATTTTTTTAGATATTCGCTACTCGTTATTACATCTACACCATCATCTCCAGAGTACGTACTACTATCTGCAAAAGGATAATTTACAATAGCTCCAACTTTAAATTCATATTCTAGGTATTCATAATTATCTTTTTGACTTTCATAAAGGTCCATATCTATTCTACCATTTGGATATTTGACTTTTATAGTATCGCCTACTTTTATATCTACAACTGGTGTTCCTTTACCATGGGTAAAAGTCTTCTGGTATTTTTTCGTTTTAGAAATTTCTGGTACGTATACTATAGCTAAGTTTTCTTTTTTCATTTTTTTCAAGTTTATATTTCCACTTACTAAGTATTTTTCTAATGACTTTATCATCTCATCATTATAACCTCTTAGCTTTTGCTTTAGTGTATATTTTCCAGTAGTATTATTTTTTGTAAATAGAGGATATTCCTTATAATAAGGAGTTGAATTTATAGCTTCGTAGTAATCTAATCTATTTATTTTATCTACCTCTATTCTCGTGTTTAAGATACTAGCAGTTTTGACTTTGTCAATTCCATCTATATTTTTTATTTTATCTATCTGATTATCATTAAAACCCTTTATATCCTTGAAAGAAGTATTGTTACCAGTTTCATTAGAAAAAGTATTTGATAGAATAAAATCTGCATTCATATATGTTTGTTCTTGAGAGCTTTTGTTTTGGACATCTAAAAAAGAAGATTTATAATTGTCTTTTATGACGATTATACCTCCTATACTCATAGATAATATAATTATAATGAAGCCCTTTTTATTTCTAAAGATATTTTTTGCAGATATAGATTTTGTTACTGATATATTTAAAGTTAATTTTGATATTAAAGAATTAACTTTGGTTACATTTTTATTAGTTCCAAAAGTTTTTCTGATAGCATCAATAGGAGAAATTCTTCTTATTTTTAAGTATGTAAAGAAACTTATAATTAGTATTATTAGTATTGTAGATGCAATTGATAAGAGGATTATTTTATCTGGAATAACAAAAGGTGTAACCTTTATATTTCCTTCAAATTGAATATTTCCTGCAGACCTATTAAATATTTGTGCACCCCCCATACCTGTACATATACCTATAGGCATTGCTATCAAAGCAAGTATGAAAAGTTCATAAAACATAAGTTTAAAAATCCTAAAATTAGTGGATCCAATAGCTCTTAAGACACCATATTCCTGTATTCTTTGGTATATTGATATAACATAGATACTATATATTACAATACCAGAAAATAGGCTCATAGCAATTGCAGTATATTTACTTGAGTCATCTAAAGTACCATTTTTCATGGTAGACTCTATAAGCATTGAGTTTCTTCTCACACTTTCCTTATCCAATATAGCATTTTTTGCTATATTGTCTATGTTTGTATTTATATTACTGTCTTCATTAAATTCAATATAAGTTGTAAAATTATCCAATTTTGATTCATTGAGATTCAAAAAAATTTCACACATCCCCTTTTGTTTCTCTATAAATCTATCTTCAAGTATTCCAACAACTTTAAAAGTTTCTGGATTTTCTTTTTGATATAATTTAAAAGTAAGGTCTTGATTTGTCTCTGGTTTTAAACCCATACTATTTAAAATCCATTTCTCGACTACCACCTCATTGCTAGCTTTTGGAAATCGACCTTTTATAAGTTTAGAATGACTAGTCAAGTAATTTTTATTTGCATGTAGTATGTTTATAGGTAATTTTTCATTAACATCTGTAGACGCATAGTAAGATGTTATACCCAGATTTTTAATATCTTTGCTAGATTTTATGGATTTTAATTGATTTCTCTTTACATTTTTAAAGTATACATGGTCAGCTCCAGTTTCTCTTTTCATTCTATCTACATCTGCTTGCTGAGCACTTCTTGAGAGGGTACCAATACCAACAATAAGTGATGTAGCAAGAATTATACTCAGAGCAATTGCTAAAGATCTAGCTTTATAACTTTTTATGTATCTTACTACTATTTTCAGATTATCTTTCATATTTACCACTTCCTTTCTTAACTAAATCAATTATATATTTATTTAAAATATATAGCAAAGTAAGTATTTTCAAGTTTTAAGTAGTTAATTGTATAAATTTATATGTATTTTTACAAGTTTAATTAAGCTATATGTAAATTTTGACTTTTTACATATTTTTTTTAAAATGATATAATTCTCATATAAATTGCAGAGGGGAGGGGAATTATGGAGAACAATTTTATATTTCCTGTAGTAATATTAGCTTTGTTTATATTTAGTAACCTTATAATGAATAAGTACAGGTTTTACAAAGAATTAGACATATTAAAAAGAGGACTATTAACATTTTTTATATCGTGTTTTGTATGGATTTTATTCATGGGGGGTATTCAACATATACAATTAAGTTTAGGATATAATTCTTTACTTGAAGGAGTATTAAATATTATACTTTTTTTAATTTTAATTATTTTAAGTTGTTATATAGGCTTTAAATTTATAAGATTGATAAATAATAACAATGAACAAGAATCTAAACTACAAAAACTAGATAGTAAAATAAATCATAAGGATAATATAATCGTCAAATTAAGAAGTCAAAAACATGACTATTTGAAACATTTGCAAGTAGTGTATTCTCTATTAAATACTGGGTTAGATGAAGATGCCAAAGAATATATAATGAATATATCAAATAGTTTTAAATCAAAAAATTCAAGGTATGGAAAAGTATCTTATTTAGATGCTATAGCTTCATTAAAATATGAGGAATGTCTTGAAAAGGATATATCTTTTGATGTCTACATTCAAGATTTTATGGATAATTTAGAGATTGAACCTAATGATATGAGTTCAGTACTATTAAATATAATAGACAATGCAATAGAGTCTTTGTCTGGTATAAAAAAGGAAAAGAAATATATAAGATTACATGCATATGAAGATGAATTTCAGTATATTATAGCTATAAAAAATAATGGTCCTAAAATACATAATGTTGAAAGTATATTTTGGGATGGTTTTAGTACTAAAGAAGGGCAAGATAGGGGTTATGGGTTACATCTAGTTAAAAACATATTAGACAAGTATGATTATAGTATACTTGTAAATAGTGATGATTTTTTTACTGAATTTGTAATCTTAATCCCAAAATATTATTAGTTAGGAGGAGAAAAGTCTGTGATAAAAGTTTTGATTTGCGACGATGATAAAATTGTAAGAGATGATATAGCAAATATAGTTAAAGAGTCTGGATATGTAGATTATGTTAAAAAAGTTAAGGATGGTATAGAGGCAATTGAATTTATAAAAAATGAGAAAATAGACTTATTGATTATTGACATTGATATGCCATATAAAAATGGGATTGATTCTGCTAAAGAAATTCTTTCTATAGATAAGGATATACATATAGTATTTGTAACAGGTTTTGCTGATTATAGTCTAGAAAGCTTTAAAGTGCATCCTATAGATTTTATAGTTAAGCCATTTAAAAAAGAAAAAATACTTGATTCTATTAATATAGCAATAGACCATATCAACTCTCATAAAATTGCTAAGAATAATTTTATAGAAGACACTCTTTTTGTATATAAAATAAGGAAACAGGTACATATGATTAATTTTGATGATATAGTTATGTTTGAGAAAAATTCTAGAGCTATTAATCTATATACTAAAGATGAAGATATAATAAAGTTTTATGAGAACTTTGATGACTTAAAAAAACGCCTACCTCCTAATTTCTTTATGACTCATAGACAATACATAGTAAATTTAAGGTTTATACATAAGGTTATACCTATAAATAAATCTTCATTAGAGATAAGGTTTATAAATTTTCAAGAAAGTGCCATATTAAACAAATCTCTAGAAAAAGATTTTCTATATAGATTTTATAGGGTTAAAAGATTTTAGTAAAGGAAGAAGGAAAATTTCTTTTAGTGTGATACAGCAAGTACTATGAAGGTGATATATAAGAAAGATTTATATAAATTATTTATAATTATGAACTAATTTATATAAGTTATAGTGTAAAATATATTGGACTTTCTTTAAAAAATTAGAAAGTCCAATATATTTTAGAGACAGTTTTATATTTATAAATTACTTAAGATACTAGGGTCTTTAATTTTATTATCTTCAGCAAGCAATAATATCTTAGACATAATCTCAGCAGTCTTAGGGTCTTCGTCAGCAAATGGAAGGAATATCTTACCTCTACTTTGAGAATGTACAGGAAGTATATTTAAAGCACCCATTCCTTTTTTATGTACAATACCAGAACCCATGTGTACAGAATAATCGCCTAAATTACCTGTTATAAGAGCATGAGAGCCTTCAAAATTGACATTTTTAATCTTTAATAATAATAGTAGCTCTTTAGCAATAGCTATACGCATCTCTACAGTAGAGTGGCTTGTCTCAGGGTCAACACCACCAGCATGAGCAACACTTACAACAAGGTCTATATCACGCATAACTTCAGAGAAAAGAATTGGAGGTATAGAAGCTAGTTCTAAGCTTTTATAAGTCTTTCTATTAAAGAATTCTACTGTTTCAATAGTTGGAGGTTCAATGTCTGCTGGTGAAAACCAATCTGCAAGTGCAAACATCTTTGCTACTATATTTTCTTTGTAGAATACTTTTTGTAAACCTTCCTCATAGTCAACAGTCCAAAGTTGATTTCTAAGAAGTGCTACCGTTTTCTTTGGCTGGATTTGATGACCAGCATATCTACGAGATATAGTTTTTTCAGACAATTCGTCAGCATTTATTCTATAATATTCACGGAACACTTGCTTAAATGGTTGAACAATTTGCTTATCAAATAAGTCATGTTGGAATTCACTCCACTTACCAGATTCAAATAGATGAACTGGATGTGCAAGTTTTAATTTATTTTTTGCAGTTAATCTATAAGATTCACCAGTTGTATCACAAATAAAGAACTTAGACTTATCATTATATATATATCCAATAGTATCATCACATACCCAAACTAGATTTTTAACTAAAGGACAAATAACTGGGTTTTTATAAATATTGGAGATTTCCTTAACTGTAAATACTGTTTCATTTTTCATAGCTTGCTCTAAACTTTGTTTTGCGCGAGAATACTGACTTTTTAAATCTTTTTGTACTGATTTAAGTTCAAGTACATATGGATGTTTTGCAAGTGCTTTTGGCACACTTTTTAAAGCCTTATCGCCTTTTTGGACTTTTATAGATGTTTTTCCTTTTTCATCAACATCTATCCAAAGTGAAGTTCCATCAATATCTTTTGGTTTAAACAGATGAGCAACTTCATTTAGCTTTTCCGTTTCAAGAGCCCACATCATACGATTGATATCTTCAAAACCAGCACTTCTAGCTAAGTTTTCCATTGCTATTGCACAAGCTTTTGATTCACTTTCACGACGTTGTGCACCAAATTGTTTGCTTTCTTTAGCAAACTTTTGAATAAATTCATAACGGAAAGTTGCTTCTTTAAGGTCACCTTTTTTCATAGGAAGTAAAGAGAAACTTCTCAATTTATCTTGATTTCTATTTGTTTCAATTTCTTTCATCAGCATGTCTTTATCAAGCTTTCCAAGTGTAGCATCAGCATAAAGCTGTGCACGTCTGTGAGAGTTTCCGCCACTAGTTATGTATTTAGCTGATTTGTAAAGGATATTGAATCTTTCTTCTCCAATAGTTTTATATGAATCCAAAAACCAATCTACATCAAATGCTCCATCCATGAAACTCTGTGGTGATATAGGAGAGAATAGAGCAACCTCTGATTCTTTTTGAGCAGAGAATCCTTCATTTATATGTGCATGGAAATACCAAATTGTACTCTTTAAACCTTTCCAGTTTAAATATTTTTCAATTATGTTTACCCATTGAGGAGCATACATAGCAGCTTCTATTAATCTTAATTCAGTAATATCAGTAGTTTTAAGTAAATTTTTTAATTCCTTAGAATTATCTTCTTTAGTAGGATAACAATTTTTAAGTAGAGAACTCAAAACATCTTTTTTTGAATAATTACTGCCATATGAATATCCTCTCTGGAAAGTTTCTTTACCAAGAGCAACTAAGATATTTACAAAATAATTCATACCTTCAAAATGTTGTATATTATCAGCTAGATGAGAAACTTCTGTTGGCATATCACCTCTACGTGATTCAATTTCTATAATCCTATTTGTAACAGTTTTTATATTGTTTTCAAGCCATGGATGTTTTTCTAATGTATCACCACTCCATCTAGGATTTGTTAAAATTCGTACTATATTTGTTGCATTGTATCCAGTTACAATTTCTCGATTGATTTGTTCCTCAGTCATTAATCCCAATTCATATGCACGAGCAAATATATCTATATTAGTATAAAATGGGAATTTATATTCTAGAAGTTGATAATTTGCAAATGTAGTGTAGAAGAACTTAGTAAATGAAATATCATCATGAATAAATGAATGTGCCTTTCCAAGCCAATAGTTCAAAATTGGGGCATCTAAAGCAGGGCAGTATTCATTTTGTCTATAGTAGTTTTTAGTAAACTCAACTCTTTGCTTTTTACACTGTTCAGTAGTTAATAGGTTTCTTAGTTTGTAATATGTATCCAAACAGTATTCAAACATTTCTTTCTGGTCAAATTCATTTAGTAATACTGAAAGTATTCTTCTTGTAAGAACATCAAATTTTAATTTCTCTAATTTTGAATATAATTTCTTTTGTTTTTTTTCATCAAGGACATTTGAATATATAGATGAAAACCAACTTTTCTCTATCTCATGATAAGCACATGGGCGTATACTATAAAATAAAATCTCAAGGATTGTTTTATAATCTAAATTAAGTTTCTTGCTAGTTTCTCTCCAAAGCTCAGCTAATGGATAATTATCAATAGTATCCTTATTATTTCCAGTTATACGTTTAATAGGAGTTAGATTATATGTAGAGTAACCTAAAAGTATTTTATCCATATTACCTGACCATCTCTCAACTTCATACTCATAATCTGCATTTTCAATGATAAGTTCATCAAATTTTTCATATACTTTTAATATTTTATTTATATCTACATCGAGAATCTTCTTAGCTTCTTTTTTAGTTGATATAGAAACAGAATCCTCATTAGAAGATAAGCTTAAATTAGAAATAATCTTATTAAGTTTTGATGGACTAGAGGAATCGCATTTAAAATCAAATTGTTCAGGAATTTGAACCTTATTTTCAGGATTGTATATGCCAAATCCATTTTCTTTACAATAATCATTTTTTGCTTTACCTAATAAATTATCAATTAATATCTGAACTTGAGATGTATTCTTTTTAGACTTATCAACACTTTCCACTAATAAAATAAGTTTATTATATAGCTCTTGTCTATCAGTATTGTCTTTTAATAAGTTTACAATTTCAAGTCCTCCAAGACATTTTTGCGAATTTGAAGATTTTATTAGAGAAGAAGCAATATTTTCTAGCTTTAAATCATCTTGTTCAAGTAAAATCTTTATTACTGTTTGTCTGATGGAACTTGTTTTTAAAGTAAGCAAGTTGTTTATTCTGTCTAACTCTACATCTGATAAGTCAAGTTCTTTAAGTAAAGTTAATACAATTTCTCTATTGGAAACACTCTTATCGCTCAAACATTCTAATAAGAAACTACGTTGTTTATCTGTTTTTGGCTCATTTATAAAATTAGCTATAAGTGAAGCTCTTAAATCTGAACTCATAAGATGACAGTTGTCCATTAGAACATCCATAAATTGAGTATTCATATCATATGCTGTTAATGTCATCATGCATCTAAGTATATTGTGAGAAGAAATTTCAACCCAAGACCATGGAAATACACTGCCAGAAAATTCCTTAGTTTTTGAATTTAAAAGTTCTAAGGTATGTTTTAGATTTTCAAATTGTTCCTTTCTAGCTTCAAAGTTTTTATCAATAGGAGAATCTGATAAGTCAAAATCAACTTTTCTGTTTTGCCAATTATAATAGTAGCCAACAGAACTTTCTACATAGAAGTTTCTAACTACCCATGCAAGTATCTCTAAATCGTCACCTTTAATATTTTTAGATGCAACAGAGTGTTTAAAATATGTACTTTCTGTGTTTGATAAGAAGTAAAGTGCCACAAGCTTTTTGTACTTTTCATCATGTGAAAGTAATTTTTCAATAAGAGAGTAGGAATCGTAGATATTGTAAGTTGCAGTTGCCCATAAAGCAAAATAAATTTCAAGGTTATCATTACTATTAATTGACTCTATACGAAACTCTTCATCAGTCAATGATTTATATGAAAGTTCTAAACACTTACGAATTATTCCAGGTTTTTGGTCTGAAAAACCAAGTCCTGTCCATGTATCCAAAGCTCTTATAACAGAACTAAATCTTTCTAAATTGTTATCTAAGATAGTTTTTAACATATAGACAGATGCAGGAATTGTACCTTCATCTAGACTTTCTACAATTTGTTGTCTAAGGCCTTCTTGTTGTTTAGCAGCCAAAAGAAGTTTAGAAAGCATTTCATAGCACTTTTCACTATGACTTTTCATAATACCAATTATCATTTGTCTAGTAAGTAGGGCGGTTTGATTTTCTCCAAAAATTACTTCTTCTAAAGCGTTGATTACATCATTATTTCCTTTATCTATTTCTAGTGCGATTTTATCACTCATTATATAGTCATATTGAAGAACTTTATCTGGAAGTGTAAGATAATCTAAGACAGAAAAATCATAGTATATCAAACTAACATAATGTGAAATAAGCCTAATTATACTTCTAAAATAATCTTTAAGTCTATTTGAGCGATATCCTTTACGATAGTATCCTCCTGAATATGGATAATTCAATTTTCTTTTAATTAATTGGCAAAGTTCTTCCACTTGTTCAGGAGAAAACATTAATTCTAAGGCATTTTTTAAAGGACCAGAAAGTAAAGTGTCTACACTTTCAATTTCGTAGTAATAACAATTATAGTATTTTTTTATCATATCTAAGAATTTATTTTCATCTTTTACATCATAATAGTATGATTCATCTTTTACACAATCCCAAAGAGATTTAGCTAAGTCGTAATATGGTTTTGAAGAAGATTTAGTAAAATTGTTTTTAAAATCTTCAATTATTTTAGTATTTTTTTCTACTCTAGTACGTTCTGACATTTATGTACCTCCAATTTATTTATTTTAAAACATTCTTCCAGCAAGTAGAGTGAGTCTTATAAAAGTGAATATATCACCATCTTTTAAATTTATAGGAGAATTGAGTTCTTCAATAACATCTTCGTTTATAAGAACTTTATAGATTCCATCTTCAAATGCTTGTAGTGCAACTTCTATGGCTTTTTCTACAGATTGTTTGTTCTCATTGTAGATAGAGCCGAATCCAACTTTTCCAATGGTAGCTTGAGACTCAATCTCTTCACTAGTTAAAAAGCTTATTATTGATTTTTCTGGGGTCTTTTCATTATATTCAAGAACATTTTTAGATACAATTTCAGAGATAGCCTCTTTTAGGCAATTGATGTTGTCAGATAAATCAAAGGGGGTAAGTTCTAGCATAGGTCTACGTTTGCCAACAGCTTTAACTCTAAAATAAATTTGCATAAAATCACCTCGCAAAATATTAAGTATTAAGAAACTTAAAAAATTTATCTATTTGTTATATTATATCATTTTGTGAAATATTAGTGTGGGTTATGGAATTATTTTACAAAAAATAGAAAAAAAGCTATCTTAAAGTCTAAAAAAGAGATAAAAGATAACTTTTGATTGTGAAAATATATAATAATAACTACATGTAGTTATTATTATATATTTTAGATGATTGGTTTTAATAACTATCTTTTTTTATTTATAAATTTTATTCCTAAGTATTTTTTGATATCCTCTTCAGGAGAAAAATCGTCAATAAGTATTTCTTTGCCAGTATCTTCAAATACTACTAGAACTTCACAGTCACCCTGTAAGAAAAATTTTTTAACCGTGTCTTCTTTAACTTCTCTAACTTTTACTACATTCTTTTTTTCTTTTTCAAAGTCTTTTGTATAGTAACTTCCCATCATATTAATGATTTTTGTATATCTATTCATAAAATGCCTCCTCATGCGATTAAATTTAAAAAATATGTTATAATAATTGTTTGTATTAACTTAATAATTATAACAAGGAGTAATAATAATGACTAGTATAAAAAATAAAGATATTTTAAATTGTATAGATTATTCCACTAAAAATAAGCTCTTTAATGAACTAAATGATGTATATGAATCCTTACCAACTGGAAATTGTTCTGGTTGTGGTAATTGTTGTATGGAATCAGTAGGTATAAATTTAATTGAGTTTTTGAATATATTTTGTTATCTTGAAGATAGAGCGGATTTAAGAAGAAGATGTATAAGTAAAATAGTAGACTATTATTTTGAAGAGTATTCCAAAAAAAATTCATGTCCATTCAAAGACGATGATAATAGGTGTTTAATATATGAAGTTAGACCACTAAATTGCAGATTATTTGGACATTGGAAAAAAGCAGACTATAACAAAAATCTAGATAATGTCACTAAGAAAAATAATGACTATAAAGAGTTGATGAAGAGACAATTTGGATTTGAAATAAATGATGAAGTGGTAAATTATAGAATAGATTATTGTGAAAGCTTTATTCCAGGCAAAGGTTATTTGAGCAAATCTGAGAGATTAAGCTTTTTTGATAAACTTATGATACTAGATTCAAAACTTTATTCTAATGGCATTATAGATATAGATTTTAAGGATAGAGGTATAGTTGAATATTTTATAGAATCGCTATTTTACAGAGATTTAGCATATAATGTAAAAATAAGGATATCTAAAGAACCTAAAATAAAAAAAAGAACTATTAATAGAATAAAAAGGCTTATTCTACTAGAGTCTTATATTAAATAAATAATAACTTGTAGTATAAATATTGTCAAAATGAGGTGAAGATGGTGAATCTAACAAAAGTAAAAGGGAATACTTTCTTTATAAAAGGTGGTACAAATACAGGAATATATGTGTTTGAGGATAATACAGCACTTATGATAGACCCAGGATTATGTGGTTCGAGGCCCAGAAGAGTAACCAAAGTATTGGATGAAAATAAAATACAAGTTAGATATATTATAAATACTCATGGCCATGATGACCACTATGGGGCATGTAATCAATTTAAAGAACATTATAAAGATGTGTGTGTAATGTCATCAAAATACGATAAGTTATATATAGAAAACCCAGAATTATTTTCAAAGTATATTGTTGGGGGGAAAAGCAATATATTTATGGATAATATTTTAAAAAGTAAAATGTTAGATGATATAGAAATAGATAAAACTATAGATGGAGGTAGGCTGGAATTAAATAATGAAATGTTTGATATAATTGAATTTCAGGGACATACACCTGGAAGTATAGCTGTTTTAACTAAAGATAAGGTGATTTTTGTGGGAGACCTTTTGATAGGAGATGAAATTCTATCAAAATATGATTTCTTATTTTTATATGATATACAAGAACAAATGAACTCATTAGAAAAGTTAAAAGGTATAGATTTTGAGTATTTAGTTTTGGGTCATGGAAAACAAGTGATATCAAAAGAAGATGCTTATAAATTAATAGAAAAGCATTTGAATGCTTTAGATAAATATTTATACCAAATAAGACAGTTACTTGAAAAACCAAAATCTTTAGAAATTTTACTAAAAAATATTATAAATAACAATAATTTAAGCAATAATTATAAAGAGTATCATTTTTTTAAATCTTCATTGGTATCTGTTATAAGTTACCTAATTGATTTAGACGAAATAGGGTATATCTTAGAGGATGGAGAATTGCTTTACTATACAAAAACAAAATAAATTATGATAAAATAAAGAAGGTCATAAAAAACAAATAAAGGGTGAGCAATATGGAATACGAAAAATGGAATGAAATACTAGCGCCTTATGAACATGCAGTAGAAGAATTGAAAATAAAATTTAAAAATATAAGAAAAGAATATTTAGCAAAAGGCGAATATTCTCCCATAGAATTTGTCACAGGAAGGACAAAAAAAATATCTTCCATAATATCTAAGTTAAAAAGGCTAAATGCAAAAGATTTAGAAACTGAAATTGATGATATCGCTGGTATAAGAATAATGTGCCAGTTTGTTGAAGATATATATTCTATAGTTGATTTGATAAAAGTAAGAAACGATATGACTATAATAGGAGAAAAAGATTATATTACAAACTACAAAGATAGTGGTTATAGAAGCTATCATGTTATAATAAAATATCCTATAAACTCAATTGCGGGCTCAAAAGAAATTATATGTGAAATACAAATAAGAACTCTTGCAATGAATTTCTGGGCTACAATAGAACATTCATTAAAATATAAATATGACCATTACATACCTGAGACTCTAGCAGAAAGACTTAGAAGAGCTTCTGATGCTGCGTTTCTCTTAGACCAAGAAATGAGTGAAATAAGAGAGGATATAATGAAAGCTCAGGCTATGTATCAAATGAAGTCTATAGCAATTAGAGACACTCTAAATAGAATACAAGAGTTATATGACTTAGGTGATACACATAAAGCTATGCAGTATCAAAGAAAGTTGGATAGAACTGAAACAGACAAAAACATAACCGAAATTTTAGAATTAAAACAAGAAATAGATATGTTATTAGAGCAATATAAGGATACTAAGGTAGATGATAGAGTGGTTCAATAAAGCTACTTATAGAAAATTTACTAAATATTAATGGGGCTGCCTCTTAATGGAAAATAATTTCTAAGAAGAGACAGCCTATTTAGTTTAATCAAGGAAGGAATGATGTTATGAGTTTATATGCAATAGGTGATTTACATTTTTCAACATCGGTAAATAAGCCAATGAATATCTTTGGCAGTAATTGGGATGGTCATGAAAAAAAGATTATAGATAATTGGAAAGAGGTTGTTACAGAGGAAGATGTAGTATTAGTATTAGGAGATACGTCTTGGGGAATTAATTTATCAGAAGCTAAAAAAGACTTAGACATAATAAATGAACTTCCAGGTAAAAAAATACTTATAAAGGGAAATCACGACTATTGGTGGACAACAGTTACAAGTTTGAATAAGCTATATGAAAATATGCGTTTTATTCAAACAAATTTCTATGAATATAGAGATTATGCAATTTGTGGAGGCAGAGGTTGGATATGTCCTAATGATGTTAAATTTGATGAGACGGATGAAAAAGTTTATAAAAGAGAAGAAAATAGATTAAGGCTGTCATTAGAGTCTGCACATAAAAAAGGTTATTCTAAAATAATAGTAATCACTCATTATCCTCCTACAAATGATAGATTAGAGGAGTCTTTGTTTACAAAATTATATGAAGAATATAATGTTGAAAAGGTGATTTATGGTCACTTGCATGGTAAAGAGTCTTTTAAAATGGGTCTAAAAGGGATTCGAAATGGAGTTGAATATATATTAGCATCTTGTGATTATACAGAATTTAATTTAATAAAAGTTCACGATTAAAAAACATAAATTGGTAAATACTATAAGATACACGATTAAAAATAAATATTTGAGGGATTTCGGTTTTGAGAAAGGAGACACGATTTATGAGGTGGATATTAGTTTTTATATTTTTATATCTTATTCCTTTGATAGTGATATTCAGAAATTACAAGAATTTTAAGAGGTCTTGTATCTACAGTAGTATTTATGTAGTGTTAGCTACAACAATAATGATAAGCAACATATATATGAGTGGACTTAATAAGATAAAAGAATCTATGTATTATCATAATTATATTTCTGATGAGACGTATGATGAAAAATATGTATCAAATTTTAATGAAAAAGAAGATAGTGATTTAAAACAAGATAAAAATACACAAAGTACAGAAAATAATAAAGAAGAAAATAAACAAGATGTAACAAAGAATAATGATTTAGAAAGAAATACTTCAACAAATAGTGAATCAGAAAAACAAGGAAATACTGAAGAAAACAATGATAATTATACAAGTAAAGAAAATGATAGTGAAGATATTAAAAAAATAGACCTAGAAAGTATAGGAATTTTCAAGAAAGAAATTTATAATATAGAAAGAGTAGCTTTAGTACCAATGAGAGAATGTATACCTTATACTAAGGATATTGCAAAAAACATAACTAAATTATCTAGTATAAAAAAAGATGTTACAAATGCTAGAAATAAATGTAAAGAAGTTATAGAAGAATATGAGAATATGCAAATCCCAGAACTTTCTAAGGATGAATATACAAAGGTATTAAGCAGTGCTAGAGATGATGTAAAAAAGGCGTATGAACTTAGACAAAAGTCCATGGATAGTGCCTTAAAATTAATAAATACTAAAAGTCCTAAATATATAGGCAAGATAACTGAGTATCTTGATTTATCAGATAAGCAGATAGAAAGTTTTAAAAATAGATTGAATGATTTAAATGAAGAAATAGATGGGTCAAATACTATTGATTAATAAGAGTTAAAGAGATAAGTTAAAAGGGAGATTAGGATGAATAAGCAGAGTATAGGAAAACTAAATATGTTTTTTATGGGGATTACTCAGAGAAACCTTGAAAATGAAGATTTTTTTATTGAATTAGAAGTAGTTTTTAAATCAGGAAGAAAAGAATTTAAAGGAATTGCAACAGAAGAAGAAGGTAAGTACAAATTTAATTTTAAAGGCAAATCAGAGTTATATACATTTAGTAAATTGTTAAAAATTATATCTAAAGAAGCTGAAAATTATGATGCACTAGTATTTAGATATATTGAAAGAGGTACTATTGTCGTAATAGAAGGAGACAATAAAAAAGTAAATGTAAAGTATCTAGATAATAAAGAAGAAGTACCAAAAATAGATGAATTTACAGCATCTCAAATAAAAAACAGAGAGTACTATGTAAAAGTAGGACAAGCAAATGCACTTTTAAAAGAAATTGGAGTACTTACAAAAGATGGTAAAATAAAAAACGATAAAATAAGAAAGTATAATCAAATAGACCACTTTGTGGAGCTTATAGACAATATTTTAAAAGAAATAAAAGACAAAGACTGTATAACAATATTAGATTGTGCTTGTGGTAAATCATATCTAAGTTTTGTACTAAACTTCTATATAAAAGAAGTATTAAAGAAAAACTGTTATTTTATAGGAATAGATTATTCAGATGTAGTTATAGAAGCTTCAAAGAAGATGGCTAAAAATTTAGGCTATAAAAATATGTTATTTATAAAAGAGGATTTAACTAATTATACACCTAATAGAGATGTTGACCTTGTAATAAGCTTACATGCTTGTGATACAGCAACAGATATGGCTATAGGACTAGGGATTAGAGCAAAGTCAGAAGCTATAGTAGTAGTACCATGCTGTCATAAGGAGTTATTAGGACAATATAAATATGAAGCTATGGAACCAATATTAAAACATGGAGTATTTAAAGCTAGATTTGCAGACTTAATAACTGATGGTTTAAGAACTTTATTGTTAGAAGGAAATGGATACGATACTTCTGTGGTAGAATACATATCCCCATTAGATACACCAAAAAATTTAATGATAAGAGCAATAAAAACTAAAATAAATAATGAAAAAGCATTAAATGAATATAGAGAACTAAAAACACAATTTGGAGTAGAACCAACTTTAGAAAAACTTATATATTAGTTGAAAATGTAAAATTTATAAAAAGCTTGCTTAAATATGCAAGCTTTTTGGTATTATATAGGTATAGTCATATATGTGATTTTGATTTATAATTAAAGCTGTGCTATAATATTTGATTAATAAAATCAATAAATGTTACATGGAGGTAAAAATGAACAAATTAAATATATGTATTGATATAGATGGAACAATAACTAGTCCTTATCATTTTCTTCCATACCTAAATGATATCTTCAATAAAAACATTACAGAGTCAGAGTGTATAACTCACAATTGGGAAGAATTATATGGTTCAGGAATAAGCGATGTATATACAGAATTTAATGATAAGTATGTACATTCATATGATGAAGCAGAAATTGTAGAAGGAGCTATTGAAGTAATAGATGAATTATCTAAGGGGCATAATTTATATTTTGTAACTGCTAGACATGAATGTTTAACTGATGTAACTAAAAACTGGTTAATTAGACAAGGAATTTTAGATATAGATGTTTACTTATTAGGAAGTGATTATAAAGTTGAAAAGGCAAGAGAACTGAGTTGTGATATATTTATAGAAGATAACCCTTTAAACTCAGTCCAATTAGCTGATGCAGGTGTTAAAGTAATACTTTTAGATACTAACTATAATAAAAATATTGAACATCAAAACATAATTAGAGTTAATAACTGGATAGATATTAAAAAGATTATAGAACAAAGTAATTAAAAGACTTATAAATTGAAAGGGGGAGCATATGATAGATTTAAAACTAGAAAACAGAAAAGGAAAAATTCATGTAAAGAGTAGTGAGATAAAAGATATTTTAGAATTACGTCCAGATTTTGAATATGTACAAGATATATCAAATACTATAAATCAGGAGAATATATTGGTGTTTGATTGTCAATTAACAGGAAATTCTTTTGATATGGATGATTTAGATATAGAAGAAATATTAGAAGAATTAGGTGAGGAAATAGATGAGTCTTATTTCAATGTCTTATTTGAGGATGTAAGAGCATATTTAAAAGATGCTACTGATGAAATAGAGGCAGATTTGCAAGAAAATTACCTATTTGATAATTTGAGATGCTATTTTGATATATATAATATAAATCAAGAATTCACTGATTTTAAGTTTGTATTTTTAGTTTCTTTTAAGGATATAAAAATATCTTCATTAGCTAATCTAGCTAAGATTGTTTCCAAAAGACAACTGATAGGAGCATCTAAGTTTTATAGTTAAAATATAAAAATATAATTTTATGATAATAAAAGCTAGTAGCTTAAAAAAATATGGGCTACTGGCTTTTTTATTTGCTCATTTTTAAAGGAAATTTCAAAATAGTATTTACATTTCTAAAAGAATATTATATATTAAACATAATGTACAGTATATCGAATAAAATATTTTAAAGTAAGTTACTGTCTTTAGATAAAATAATTAAATATACTTAGGATTATATAAGTATATTAGAGGTGAATTTATGCAGAATTTAAATGAAATAATTGCTGAGAATTTAAAAAAGATAAGGAAAGAAAAACATCTTAGCTTAGATAAAATTTCTCAACTTAGTGGGGTAAGTAAGAGTATGTTGTCTCAAATTGAAAAATGCGAAGTGAATCCAACTATATCTACTATCAAGAAAATAACGAATGGATTAAAAATATCATTTACATCATTGATGGAAAGACAAGAAAGTGATATAGAATTGGTTGATAAAAAGGATGTAGACCATTTTATTGAGGATGATGGAAAATATGTAAGTTATCCGATATTTCCATTTGATTCTAAAAGAAGATTTGAAATATTTATGATTGAGATAGAAGAGGGTGGAACATTGGATTCAAATGCTGAACTTCCAGGAACTCAAGAGTTTATTACAGTTTTTAGTGGTGAAATAACTATTAAAATAAATGGAGAGGATTATATTGTATCTAGTGGAAATTCTATAAGATTTAAAGCTGATGTATCACATATATATAGAAACTCAGGTAGAGGTGTAGCTAAAATAAGTATGGTAGTATATTATGTATAATAATTGAATGGAGTATATAGTGATATTTAGATGATTTTAAGTATGAGAGTATTTAGTATTTGAATAATAGGAGTGTGATTTATAGATGAATAACAAAAAAGCAGTTTTCTTCTTTTGTAATAATTTAGATAAAGACCCAGTGGCTAAGAATGTAATTAACTGTTGTGAGGAAGTAATGGATTTAAAGCAGACTGATATTATTGTTGATGATAATTTTGTATTAGAATTTATAGATAAAAATAATAACTTATTCCAGTTTGTAAAAACGGAAAATGTAATAAGTCATGATTATAAATATTATCTGCCAATTTTAAATAAGTATTTCAAAAATTTTGATTTTGCAGGAGTTGTGAATTGGCATGAAGGAGAGAATGCTCCAGCAAATATTCTAACAGCTCATACTATTGGAGATGTACCAACAGGCGAGTTTGGAAATTCAAATCCAAAATATTTTAGAAACTTAATTAATGCAATTGAAGATATAAAAAATGAAAACTCTCTTGATGAATTCACTACATTAACAGAAGCAACTCACTGGTCTGGAACTACATATGGGGAAGTATCTAAATTAATTACAGAATATTCTGTACCTATGTTAGATATTGAGATAGGAAGTAATAGTAATAGTTTTAATAATAAGACGGCAATACAAGTATTATCGAAATCTCTAATTAGAGTATTTGATAATGATGAGTCTATAAAAACTTTACTGTGTGTAGGAGGAGTTCACTTTGAAAATTCTTTTGCAGATATTATAAAAAATAGAGAATACAATATATCAATTGGACATGTATTACCAAATCAATGGATTGTAAGTGGAATGTATGATAATGAAGATGGATTTGAAAAATTAGAAAAGTGTGTAGACAGTATTGATGGTGGAATTGATGGTATAGTTTTTCATGATAAGTTAAAGGGGGCTTATAAAGAACAATGTCGTAAATTAGGAGAAAAGCTTAAGGTGCCTGTATTTAAACATAAGACATTGAAAACCCCAAAAGATTTGCCCATATGGTAGATTTGATTTATAATAATGAGATTTAGTAAGTATATTCAGTAAGTCAGATTAATTTTTAAGTGAGGTCAAAAATGATAATATCTTATTTTGCACTATTAATTAGAGTAGTGCTATTAGCCTTTGAAAGAGTAGTTGTAAGATTATTAGGTGATGAAGAAGGTGATATTTATAAAAATATAGCTTCATCATTTTTATTTTTCTTTATAGGTGGAGTATGTTTACTACCATTTAGTATAACGAGTAAAGTTGGAGATTGGTCTTTTTTACTACCATGCTATATAAGTAGCTTAGTTTATTCAATTGGGTCAGTAGCATATGTAACATCTCTAGCAACTGGTGAAGTTTCACTTGTAACTCCAATAAACAGTTTAAACTCACTATTTCTATTGCTTTTATCAGTTGTATTTTTAGGTGAGAGTTTTAGTTTAGCAAAAGTTGCAGGAATTATAATTATGATTGGTGGAGTATTTATATTAAAAAATGTAAGCTCTTTATTAAAAAATGCATCTGCCATTTTAAATAATCTACCATGTAGATTGATGTTTTTGTACATATTTTTTCAATCCGTAGGAAGGGTATTAGATAAGGCATTTTATGTTCAAGTATCTCCTATACTGTATTCAACGATACTTTACTTTTTTGTCGGATTAAATCTATTTGTTTTTTTAGCATTTAAAAAGAAACAAAAAGTAATCTATGAAATTTTTAGTAATAAGAAAGGACTTTCGATTTTAAGTGGTGCTATTAATGGGTATTCTTATCTAGCATTATTAATTGCTTTAAATAATTTAGAACTCAGTATAGCAGAACCATTTTCTCAAGTATCTATGATAATAACTTTAATACTTGCTCACTTTATATTTAAAGAAAATATTAAGGAGAAAATACCAGGTTCAATTCTGATATTAATTGGTGGATGGTTATTATTGCTTTAATTGATAAATCAGAGAGATAATGAAAGTGTATAAAAGGCTATAGGTAAATTTGTTTTTACACAAATCTACTTACAGCCTCCCTTTTATTTTAAAAACCCTATAGTCACTATTTTTATGTTGTCAATCTTGTATTAAAATTTTAAATACTAATTTATAATTGTTAATTCTTATGTCTAACTCTTAATGGTATATCAAGTTCTTTTGCTAATTGTTTAGATTCTTCTATTTCTTCTGGAGATATTTCATCTACTACTGAAAAAGCAACTTCTTTTATATATTTTTTACAATCCTTTGCGAAATCTAGCATATAGTTAAATGATTTTTCTCCAAATTTTGGTTGAGTAACTCTATTATAAGCTTCTTTATTTGGAGCATTAAGACTTATTGATACTGCATCTATTACATCTTTTAACATGATAGCAGTTTTTTTATTGTGTATTAAATCGCTTAGACCGTTTGTATTTATTCTTGTTTTGATATTACTTTTTTCCTTTATAAATTTAGCAACTTCTATTAATTCATTTATTCTCATTAGTGGTTCACCATATCCACAAAATACAATTTCATCATATTCATCTAAATTATATTTGTCAAAGGCTTCTTTTACTTCATCAATACTTGGTTCGTGTTCTAACCATAAGCTACCACTATTTGCTACTTCGTCTTTTTCATTTCTTATGCAAAACACACATTTACATGGACATGTATTAGTTATATTTACATAGATACTGCTTTCAATTGTATATAAGATATTCATAATTTTCCCTCCATAAATTTAAGTCTTTAGTTAAAATAACGTCTTTTAAAATCAAGTTTATCAAGTGCCATCCCTAGAAGTACAAACATAATAAAGCTTCCTATTGGTTGTAACAAACCAAGTAAACTCATTACGAAAGCACTCGTAAAGCTTCCAATAATTATTCCCTCAGCAAACATATATAAAACTAGACCTACTATGCCTGCTACAAATGAAGCAATTATATTTCTTTTGTTTATTATCTTGTCACTTTTAGAAGTGAAAAATAATACAAGTATTGGCTTTATAATTATAGTTGGTATTACCCATATTGCAGCTCCTGTAGATAAATCAGCTAGACCAGCACCTATTGCAGAGGCCGCTATAGCATAGTTTGTTGGTAAAATAGTTGCAGCTAGATAAATAAAGGCATCTCCTATATGAACATATCCGTTGTTTCCACCAACTGGAATATGTAATATATAAGCTATTGTCAAACATATTATAGATGCAAATAACGCTGAAGTGACGATACAGGTCGTCTTTTTAGAAGTAGCTTTGTTCATTTTTTCCAATATAATCCCTCCTCAAAAATCCCAAACTAGCATTCTTGTAATGTTTTCTTATAAATATATTAATATTAATCATACAATTTTCATAGTTTGTTTGGTATTTTTCTGGTAAAAAGTGAATTGTACCCATTCAAAGTCTTTTGATGGAAAAGTAGATTGTAATTAGGGTAATTTAATAGGATGATTATATAAAAGAAGAAAAGCAATATAAGAGAGTCATACTCAATGTATATTGAATAGACTCTCTTATATTTGGGAAATTAAAGGCTATTTTGTTAGATAATAGCTAATTAATGAAAAAATATATTTATAAAATACTAATTTACTCTGTTAGCAGCAGTTCCTGTGCTTATAACATCTACAGCACTACTTAAACTAGAATAAACTATATTTTCTATCGCTGTACTAGTGAAGAATCCAAGGTGATGAGTAAATATAACTTGTTCCATAGAAAGAAGTTTGTTTATTTCTGGGTCAGTTAATTCACCTGGGTTCATTTTTTTATTTAAGAATAATCCTTCAGTTTCAAATGTATCAAGGGCAGCAGCTCTTATTTTTCCAGCTTCTAGTGCTTCTATTAAGTCCCCTGTCTTAATCAAACCACCACGACCAGTGTTTACTATGTAAGCTCCATCCTTCATTATAGCTAAAGTATCTTTATTTATCATATGTTTTGTTCCTTCAAGTAAAGGAGTATGTAATGTTATAAGGTCAGCTTCTTTAAGAAGGTCTTCTAAAGAATCTTTATAAGTTAATATATCATTTAAATCTTTATTTGGATATTGGTCAAATGCAATTACATTAGCTCCTAAGCCTTTGAATAATTTTGCAGAAGTAGCACCTATTTTTCCTGTACCTATAACACCAACTGTAATAGATCTAACTTCTGTTCCAAGAAGTTCAGCTATCCAACGATAGTCACCTTCACAGACTTTTTTCTTTACTAAAGGAGTCTTTCTTAAAAGGTTCATAGCTTGAGTAACAGCTAATTCAGCTATTGCATTAGGTGAATAAGAAGGAACATTTGTAACAATAAGTTCATTTTTATTAACTAAATCAAAATCTATCATGTCAACCCCTGCAGTTCTTGAAGCTATAACTTTAACTCCAGCATCTTTTAAAGTTTCATAGATATAAGGATTATCTATATAGTTAGTTTGTTGTATAGATATACCATCATATCCTTTAGCTTTAGTGATATTTTCTTCAGTCATGTTTTCAGGATAAATATCCACTTGAACATCCTTATGCTCTTCAGACCATTGTTTTATTACTGGTTCTTCATAATCGCGTGCTCCAAATACTAGTATTTTCATATCAATACCCTCCTGTAATTATTAAATTATATGGTAATCTTTCATTTAGAAATAATATGTAGCATATAAGGTTATATTTTTGTACAAAATTTTTAAGGTTAAAAATTTAGTTTTGAAATTGTTTTCCCTGTGTCATTTTTATATCTAGTCATTTTTTATTTAATAGAATAATTGCTTTAAAAATTTATCAAAGAAATTGTTATTTTTTAGATTAAATATTATTAAAAAATTATCTAAGTCTGAAATTAGTTAACTAACTTGCTGATTAATTACAATGATAACATGTGTTTTTGAGTTTAGCAATGAAAACTTTTTTTGAAATGTCAAGCTTTTTCATAAAAAAATATATAAAAAAAACTTTTAAATGCATGGAAAAAATAGCAAGATGCAATGGAGAGTTGCATAATGCCACGAAATGGAATTAATAATGCAATTGTATATTGTTAAAAAACATTCAAATCAAGCGATATTTTGATTAAATATAAAGTTGGCACGATAAATGCTTAACAATATAGGTGTAAGACAATAAAAAATATAAAAAATAATCATTTATAACTTTTAATAATTTTATAAGTTATCTTAATAAGATTAGGAACTTTGACACCAAATAGTTAATATCAGAAAAAAGTACTTTATGTGTGATTTAATTGAATTTTTATAATTGATACTATTAAGGAGGAAAACGTTATGCTTTTAGAAGGAGTTAAGGTAGTAGAACTTTCAAGTTTCATCGCAGCACCATGTTGTGCAAAAATGTTAGGTGACTGGGGTGCAGATGTTATTAAAGTTGAGCCTATAGAAGGTGATGGAATAAGAGTTATGGGTGGAACATTTAAATCTCCAGCATCAGATGATGAAAACCCTATGTTTGAATTAGAAAATGGAAATAAGAAGGGTGTAAGTATTAATATAAAATCAAAAGAAGGAATAGAAATATTACATAAATTAATATCAGAAGCAGACATATTTGTAACTAATGTTAGAGTTCAAGCATTAGAAAAAATGGGTATAGCTTATGATCAAATAAAAGATAAGTATCCAGGATTAATATTTGCTCAAATATTAGGATATGGTGAAAAAGGACCTTTAAAAGATAAACCAGGATTTGACTATACTGCATACTTTGCAAGAGGAGGAGTTAGCCAATCTGTAATGGAAAAAGGAACATCTCCAGCAAATACAGCAGCAGGATTTGGTGACCACTATGCAGGTCTAGCATTAGCAGCAGGTAGTTTAGCAGCATTACATAAAAAAGGTCAAACTGGTATAGGTGAAAGAGTAACAGTAAGTCTTTTCCATACAGCTATATATGGAATGGGAACAATGATAACAACAGCACAATACGGAAATGAAATGCCTTTATCAAGAGAAAATCCAAACAGCCCATTAATGACTACATATAAATGTAAAGATGGAAGATGGATTCAATTAGCTTTAATACAATACAACAAGTGGTTAGGCAAATTCTGTAAGGTTATAAATAGAGAGTATATATTAGAAGATGACAGATACAACAACATAGATTCAATGGTTAATCACATTGAAGGTTTAGTTAAGATAGTTGGAGAAGCTATGTTAGAAAAAACATTAGATGAGTGGTCAGTTCTATTAGAAGAAGCAGACTTACCATTTGAAAAAATCCAAAGCTGTGAAGATTTACTAGATGATGAACAAGCTTGGGCAAATGACTTCTTATTTAAGAAGACATATGATAGTGGAAATACAGGTGTCTTAGTTAATACTCCAGTTATGTTTAGAAATGAAGGAATAAAAGATTATACACCAGCACCAAAAGTAGGGGAACATACTATAGAAGTATTAAAAACTTTAGGCTATGACGAATCAAAAATAAATAACTTAAAAGAAGATAAAGTTGTAAGATACTAATTAGTATTTCTAGATTTTGGGAAAGGAGAATACTAAAGATGTATACAATGGGATTAGATATAGGTTCAACTGCATCAAAGGGAGTAATTTTAAAAGATGGAGAGGATATTGTGGCTTCAGCTACTATATCTTCTGGTACTGGGACTACTGGACCATCAAGAGTTTTGGAAAAATTATATAGTGAGTCAGGTCTTGCAAGAGAAGACATTGAGAAAATAGTAGTTACAGGGTATGGGAGAATGAAATATTCTGATGCTGACAAACAGATAAGTGAGTTAAGTTGTCATGCTAGAGGAGTAAACTTCATAATTCCAGAGACAAGAACCATTATTGATATAGGTGGTCAAGATGCTAAAGTACTAAAGCTAGATAAGAATGGAAGATTACTAAACTTTCTTATGAATGACAAATGCGCTGCAGGTACAGGAAGATTTTTAGATGTAATGGCAAAAATAATAGAGGTTGATGTATCTGAACTCGGAAGTATATCTATGAATTCTCAAAATGAAGTATCAATAAGTAGTACATGCACAGTGTTTGCAGAATCTGAAGTTATATCACACTTATCAGAAAATGCAAAAATTGAAGATATAGTAGCAGGTATTCACACTTCAGTAGCAAAGAGAGTTTCTAGCCTAGCAAAAAGAATAGGAGTACAAAGAAACGTAGTAATGGTTGGTGGAGTTGCCAGAAATAGTGGAATTGTAAGAGCTATGGCAAGAGAAATCAATACAGAAATTATTGTACCTGATATACCTCAATTAACTGGTGCTTTAGGAGCAGCATTATATGCTTTTGATGAAGCAAAAGAATCACAAAAAGAAGTGAAAAATATATAAAAAGAGGGATGACAATGTCTGAAAAAAAAGAAGCTAGAGTAGTAATAAACGATTTATTAGCTGAACAATATGCAAATGCATTTAAAGCTAAAGAAGAAGGAAGACCTGTAGGTTGGTCAACATCAGTATTTCCTCAAGAGTTAGCAGAAGTATTTGACTTAAATGTATTATATCCAGAAAATCAAGCAGCTGGGGTAGCGGCTAAAAAAGGTTCTTTAGAATTATGTGAAATGGCTGAATCTAAAGGATATTCTATCGACCTATGTGCATATGCAAGAACAAACTTTGGTCTTTTAGAAAATGGTGGATGCGAAGCTTTAGATATGCCAGCTCCAGATTTCCTACTTTGCTGTAATAATATATGTAATCAAGTTATAAAATGGTATGAAAATATTTCAAGAGAATTGGATATACCTTTAATAATGATTGATACAACTTTCAATAATGAAGATGAAGTAACTCAATCAAGAATAGACTATATAAAAGCTCAATTTGAAGAAGCTATAAAACAATTAGAAGTTATATCAGGAAAGAAATTTGACCCTAAGAAATTTGAAGAAGTAATGAAAATATCAGCTGAAAACGGAAGACTATGGAAATATTCTATGAGTTTACCAGCAGATTCTTCTCCTTCACCAATGAATGGATTTGATTTATTTACTTACATGGCTGTAATAGTTTGTGCTAGAGGTAAAAAAGAAACTACAGAAGCATTTAAATTACTTATAGAAGAGTTAGAAGACAACATGAAAACTGGAAAATCTTCTTTCAGAGGAGAAGAAAAATACAGAATAATGATGGAAGGTATACCTTGCTGGCCATATATTGGATATAAAATGAAAACATTAGCTAAATTTGGAGTTAATATGACAGGTAGTGTTTACCCACATGCTTGGGCATTACAATATGAAGTTAATGATTTAGATGGAATGGCAGTAGCATACAGTACTATGTTTAACAATGTAAACTTAGACCGTATGACAAAATATAGAGTTGATTCTTTAGTAGAGGGTAAATGTGATGGAGCATTCTATCATATGAACAGAAGCTGTAAACTTATGAGTTTAATACAATATGAAATGCAAAGAAGAGCAGCTGAAGAAACTGGATTACCATATGCTGGATTTGATGGTGACCAAGCAGACCCTAGAGCCTTTACTAATGCTCAATTTGAAACAAGAATTCAAGGGTTAGTTGAAGTAATGGAAGAAAGAAAAAAACTTAATAGAGGTGAGATATAATGGAAGCTATTTTATCTAAAATGAAAGAAGTAGTTGAAAATCCAAATAAGGCTGTAAAAGAATATAAAAATGCAACTGGTAAAAAAGCTATAGGTTGTTTCCCAGTTTATTGCCCAGAAGAAATTATACATGCAGCTGGAATGCTTCCAGTTGGTATATGGGGTGGACAAACAGAATTAGATTTAGCTAAACAATATTTCCCTGCATTTGCATGTTCAATAATGCAATCATGTCTAGAATATGGATTAAAAGGTGCATATGATGAATTATCTGGAGTTATCATACCAGGTATGTGTGACACATTAATTTGTTTAGGACAAAACTGGAAATCAGCAGTACCTCACATAAAATATATATCATTAGTACACCCACAAAACAGAAAACTTGAAGCTGGTGTAAAATACCTAATCAGTGAGTACAAAGGTGTAAAAAGAGAACTTGAAGAAATATGTGGTTATGAAATAGAAGAAGCAAAAATTCATGACAGTATAGAAATTTACAATGAACATAGAAAAACTATGAGAGACTTTGTTGAAGTAGCTTATAAACATTCTAATACTATAAAACCATCAATAAGAAGCTTAGTAATTAAAAGTGGATTCTTTATGAGAAAAGAAGAACACACTAAATTAGTAAAAGATTTAATAGCAAAATTAAACGCAATGCCAGAAGAAGTCTGTTCTGGAAAGAAAGTTTTATTGACAGGTATATTAGCAGATTCTAAAGATATATTAGATATTTTAGAAGACAATAATATAGCAGTAGTAGCAGATGATTTAGCTCAAGAAACAAGACAATTCAGAACAGATGTACCTGCAGGTGATGATGCATTAGAAAGATTAGCAAGACAATGGTCAAACATAGAAGGTTGTTCATTAGCTTATGACCCTAAGAAAAAACGTGGGTCACTTATAGTAGATGAAGTTAAAAAGAAAGATGTAGATGGTGTTATCTTCTGTATGATGAAATTCTGTGACCCAGAAGAATACGATTATCCTTTAGTTAAGAAAGATATAGAAGATAGTGGAATACCTACTTTATATGTTGAAATTGACCAACAAACTCAGAATAATGAACAAGCAAGAACTCGTATTCAAACATTTGCTGAGATGATGAGTTTAGCTTAAGTTCATTAAAATAAATTTACTATAAAATATGAAAATTGGAGGAAGCTATGTTATATAACAAAGAGCAAGAACTTTTAAGAAAAGCAGTAAGAGATTTTGTTAGTAAAGAATTAGATACTTTACCAGCAGAAATGGATAAAACAGGTGTAATGCCTAAGGAATTAATCAAAAAATTAGCTGAGACAAAATTTATAAGCAGTAATATCCCAGAAGAATATGGTGGAGGGGGAGCAGGTTATGTTTCTTACGCTATCATAATGGAAGAAATAGCTAGAAGATGTGCTTCAACAG
Organism: Clostridioides sp. ZZV14-6150; assembly: GCF_020657875.1. Lineage (NCBI taxonomy): Bacteria > Bacillati > Bacillota > Clostridia > Peptostreptococcales > Peptostreptococcaceae > Clostridioides > Clostridioides sp. ZZV14-6150. The sequence continues at coordinate 52,634 of NZ_JAGWDA010000014.1, forward strand.
CTACTTTTGTAACAGCTGGTTCTTCTCTTGCTACATTACCAATACTTTACAATGGTACTGAAGAGCAAAAACAAAAATACTTAAGAGGTTTAGCAACAGGTGAGTTAATAGGAGCATTTGGTTTAACTGAGCCAGGAGCTGGTTCTGATGCTGGTGGACAACAAACAACAGCAGAATTAGTAGGAGACCACTACATATTAAATGGTAGAAAAACTTTCATAACTAATGGACCATTCTGCGATATAGCTATAGTAATAGCAGTTACAGATAGATCTAAAGGTCTTAGAGGGACATCAGCATTTATAGTAGAAAGCAAATGGGATGGTTTCTCAACAGGAGCTCATGAAGATAAGATGGGTATAAGAGGAACTGAAACTTCTGACTTAATATTTGAAAATGTTAAAGTTCCAAAAGAAAACCTTATAGGAAAAGAAGGTAATGGATTTAAAATAGCAATGGGTACTTTAGAAGTAGGTAGAATAGGTGTTGCTGCCTTAGCTTTAGGAATTGCTCAAGGTGCTTTAGATGAAGCTGTTAAATATACAAAACAAAGAGTTCAATTTGGTAAGCCTATAGCTAAATTCCAAAATACTCAATTTACTATAGCTGATATGGAAACAAAAGTTTGTGCAGCTAGAGGATTAGTTTATGACGCAGCACAAAAGAGAGATGCAGGAATGAGAGTTGCTCAAGAATCTGCGATGGCTAAATACTATGCAGCAGAAGTTGCAAATGAAGTTGCTTATAAAGCATTACAACTTCACGGTGGATATGGATTCATAAAAGATTATGAAATAGAAAGAATTTACAGAGATGCTAGAATCGTATCAATATACGAAGGAACATCAGAAGTTCAAAAAATGGTAATTTCATCAAACGTATTAAAATAATAAATAATCTAATGAAATTGGAGGTATAGACTTTGAAAATATTAGTTTGCGTAAAACAAGTTCCAGATACTAACGAAGTAAGAATAAATAAAGAAACAGGTACTCTTATAAGAGATGGGGTTCCTAGTATATTAAACCCAGATGATGCAAATGCATTAGAAGAAGCATTAAAAATTAAAGATGAGCATGATGATGTAACTATAACAGTTATAACAATGGGACCTCCTCAAGCAGATTTTATGCTAAGAGAGTGTTTAGCTATGGGGGCTGATGATGCAATATTATTAAGTGATAGAGCATTTGGAGGAGCTGATACTTGGGCTACATCAAATACTATCGCAGCAGGAATATCTAAAATAGGCGATTATGATATAATATTTGCAGGAAGACAAGCAATAGATGGAGATACTGCACAAGTTGGACCACAAATTGCAGAAAAACTAGACATTCCTCAAGTTACATATGTACAAGACTTCAAAATAGAAGGAAAAGACATAATAGTTCAAAGACAATTAGAAGATGGATATGAATTAATTAAAGTAAGTACGCCTGTACTTTTAACAGCAGTAAAAGAATTAAATGCACCTAGATATATGTCTGTTGATAAAATAGTTAAAGCATATAAACATGATGTAAAAGTTTGGACAATTGATGATTTAGACGTAAATAAAGAAGAAGTTGGCTTAAAAGCATCACCAACTAAAGTATTTAGATCATTTACTCCTGAACCAAGAGGAAAAGGAGAAATCTTAGAAGGTAAAGCTGACGAAATAGCTAACAAAATAATAATAGGTCTAAAACAAAAGCACATTATATAAGTTGGAGGAGTACAAACTATGAATGATATAAAAGATTTAAGTTCTTATAAAAACGTATGGATATTTGCAGAGCAAAGAGATGGAAAAATAACTCCAGTAGTTATCGAATTATTAGGAGAAGGAAGAAAATTAGCTAAAGAAGTAGATGCAGAACTTTGTGCAGTATTATTAGGAAAAGATGTTGATGGATTAGCTAAAGAATTGATTTCTTATGGAGCTGATAAAGTTTATGTTGCAGATGATGCTCTTTTAGAAAAATATACAACTGATGCATATACAAAAGTAATAAAAGATGCAATAGATGAAATAAAACCAGAAATAATGCTTTTCGGAGCAACTCATATAGGTAGAGACTTAGCACCTAGAATAGCTTCAAGAGTAGGAACTGGATTAACAGCAGACTGTACTAAATTAGAAATAGACCCAGAAGATAAGAAAATAAAACAAACTCGTCCAGCATTTGGTGGAAACATAATGGCTACAATCATTTGTCCAAACCATAGACCTCAAATGTCTACAGTTAGACCTGGTGTTATGGATAAAGCTGAAAAAGACGAAACAAGAACTGGTAAAGTTATAGCATTAGATTACAAAATAACTCAAGATGATATAAGAACTACTGTTTTAGAAACAGTTAAGAGTAAAAAAGATTTAGTATCTCTTACAGATGCAAATGTTATAGTATCAGGTGGTCTAGGATTAGGTGGACCTGAAGGATTTGAAATGCTTAAACAATTAGCTGACAAATTAGGTGGAGTAGTTGGTTCTTCTCGTGCTGCTGTAGATGCTGGATGGATAGACCATTCTCACCAAGTAGGTCAAACAGGAACTACTGTTAAACCAAACCTATACATAGCTTGTGGTATATCAGGAGCAATACAACATTTAGCAGGTATGCAATCATCAGATTTCATAATTGCTATAAACAAAAACCCAGCAGCTCCAATATTAGAAATTGCTGATTATGGAGTAGTTGGAGACTTACATGAAATAGTTCCAATGCTTATAGATAAATTAGATAGCGTTGATGATTTATTAGAAGCTATAAAAGCTTAATAGGTAACAAGTACCTAAATACTACTGATGAAATAAGCCTTATTAGTTAGTAACATAAATATTATTACATAATATGGTTATTGCTAAATCGTATTTGTCAGTTATTAAAAAGTCTGTTTGAATAAAATTTTATAATACAAGATATCTAGATAATCCTTATATGTATATTACTTACAAAATGTGAGTCGTATTCTATAAGGATTATCTTTATTTTCAAAAATAAGTATTAATTTTAATTAAATTGTATTAAATAGACAAATAATTACTGAATATGTGATAAAATACAATTAAAAGCAAAATGAAATTTTTAACAAACTATGACCATTAAAATTATCTGTAAGTTGTATTTTAATGAAGGAAGATATTAAAAAAAAGACAAATAAGGAGTTGGTTGTATGTGCTAATAGTATTTATTGTAAGCAAACAATAAATTTTGTATGTAGTTCAATAAATTACTTAATGAAAGGTGCGAATATTAATGGATAATAATTTGATAGGGCTTATAGAATATGTAGAAAATCCAGCTATTTTATGTAAAGAGTCAGGCGAAATAATATACTGTAATCATCTAATAGATAATATTTTTAGTTTTCTCGATATAAAAAGACCTAAAAATATAAATGAATTAGATTCAAATTTTGACAAAAAAGATATACTGGTGAATAATAAAAAGAAAATAGCTTTTAGAGAATTAAGAATGACTGCACATATTTATAATATGAAAGATAATGATAATGAAAATAACATAGTTTATTTATTTGAGAAGTCTGTAATATCTGACAAAGTAGTTGAGGATATAATAGAACATATAGATGAAGTTGTCGTTGTATTTAACAAAGATGGAGTAATTGAAAAGATGAATACTGTCAGTGATGAGATTTTACCTTTTAAAAGAACTGAAGTACTTGGTAGAAATATAACAGATCTTGTCAGACAGGGATTAGTTGAAGAACCAATAATATTAAATATGCTTAAGGTAAAGAAAAAGATTTATAGAAATATTGTTTATCCTGATGGAAAACTTATCGCTTATACAGCTGTTCCAAGATGGGACTCAAAAGGAAAACTTACAGGAGGAGTACTTACAGGAAGAGATATATCAAGGGTTATTAAACTTGAATCTCAGATAAGATATAGTGATGTATCAGAAGATACAGAGTATATAAGCAAAAGTAAGACTATGGACAATATAAAAAAAGTTGTCAAGAGAGCTGCAGCATCAGATTCTTCTATATTTATAAATGGAGAATCAGGTGTAGGAAAAGAAATTATAGCTAGGACAATATATAAGTATAGTTCAAGAAGGGAAAAGCCTTTTATAGCTATAAACTGTGGGGCTATACCAAATGAATTATTAGAATCAGAGTTTTTTGGATATGAAGAAGGTTCTTTTACTGGAGCTAAGAAAAAAGGTAAAAAAGGACTTTTTGAAGAAGCAAATGGTGGAACTATATTCTTGGATGAAATAGGCGAACTGCCAATGCAAATGCAAAAAAAATTACTTAGAGTCATACAAGAAAATACAATTACTAGAATTGGTGGAAGTAAACCTATAAAGATAGATGTTAGATATATAAGTGCCACTAATATTTCTCATGAGGACCTTAGAAACAACCTCAAATTTAGACAAGATTTGTACTATAGATTGAGTGTTATTCCAGTAAAGATACCACCACTTAGAGAAAGAAAAGAAGATATAGTTCCATTGGTTGAGTATTTCTTAAAACTTTATAATGATAAGTACAATAGAGAAGTAGAAGTTTCACCTAAGGTTATTGAGTTATTGGAAGAATACTCTTGGCCAGGAAATATAAGAGAGTTAAAAAATATTATTGAAAGATTTGTAGTATTATCAGCCAAAAACGTAATTGGAGAAGATGAATTTAATATGCTTATAAATCTGGATATGATTGATAACGAATCAGATGATTTATCACCAATAGTGGTAAATGGAATTATGAATCTGAATGATGCATATAAAATGGTAGACCAAATAATGATAAGTAAAGCTATAAATAAATATGGGTCAATAACAAAGGCAGCCGAAGTGATAGGAATATATCCTTCTACAATACATAGAAAGATAAAAAGTGGATATATTCGAGTTTAATAAATAAGTTAATAGAGTAATTTGAATAAATATAATATAATTTTAAATACATAACCTATATACAACTTAAAAGAGATGGCTTAAAAATAATTTTAATTATTCTAAGTCATCTCTTTTCTTTTATAAATATTTAAAAGTTATATTAGTTTATAGAGTTAGTAGAACCTAAAACATCATCTATTTTACTTTCAACTACAGCTTGTATAGCATCTCTACCAGCACCAATGTATTTTCTTGGGTCAAATTCTTTTGGATTTTCAGCTAAGAATTTTCTAACAGCAGCAGTCATAGCTAGTCTTAAGTCAGTATCCATGTTTATTTTACAAACAGCCATAGAAGATGCTTTTCTTAACATGTCTACAGGTACACCTTTAGCTCCAGCTATATTTCCACCAAATTCATTACATGTAGCAACAGCGTTTTGGTCAACAGCAGATGCACCATGAAGAACTATTGGGAAACCTGGTAATTTACTTTGGATTTCTTCTAGTATGTCGAATCTTAATTTAGCTTCTCCTTTGAATTTGAAAGCACCATGAGAAGTTCCTATAGCTATTGCTAATGAATCAACTCCTGTTCTTTCAACAAATTCAACTGCTTCAGCAGGTTGAGTATATTTATGAACATCAGAAGTAACATCATCTTCTGTTCCAGCTAAAACACCAAGTTCTGCTTCAACAACAACACCTTTAGAGTGTGCATATTCAACAGCTTCTTTAGTTATTTTAACATTTTCTTCAAAGTCAAAATGAGATCCATCTATCATAACTGAAGAGAAACCAGCATCAATACAAGTTTTAATAGCATCCATATTTGGACCATGATCTAAGTGAAGAGCTACATCTACACCTATTTCATCAGAAGCAGCTTTAACCATCTCAACTAAAGTATGAGGTCCAGCATATTTAACAGCTGACATAGAAGCTTGTATCATAACATAAGAATTTTTAGCTTTAGCAGCCTTTAAAACACCTTGTAATTGTTCTAAGTCACTTATGTTAAATGCACCTACAGCAAATCCACCTTCGTAAGCTTTTTTAAACATTTCTTTTGTAGTAATTAATGCCATTTTAAACTCCTCCTATTAACTTTTAAAATTTACCCATCACTTATATTATAACGTTAAATCAAAAAAAGTATATAGTAAATTGTAATAACTATAAATTACAAGTATAATGTTAAATAGAAGATAATAGGATTAGGTAGAATAATAAAGAATAGAAACGATTTAGGAAGAATTAAAATAAAGAAGGGTTTAAAATAAAGGAGAGTCAATATGCCACAGATAAAGATAAGAGGAATTCATGAAAATGATATATGTAAAATAAGTGAAAAAATGATAGATGATTTAGTTGAAGCTGTAAAATGTCCAAGAGATTACTTTGAGATAGAATGTATAAAATCAGTTGCAATAAGAGATGGTAAAATAGTAGAAGTATATCCTTTTGTTGAGATAGCATGGTTTGATAGAGGACAAGAAGTACAAGACATAGTAGCAAGAATAATAACTGATAGCATAAGAAATAATTTAGATGTTGAAAGTATGGATTTAGCATTTACATTATTTGAAAAAGAAAAATATTATGAGAATGGAGAACATTTTTAATGGCTAAGAAGCAACGTATAGATAAAATTCTTTCAAACTTAGGTTATGGAAGCAGAAGTGAGATAAAGAAATATTGTAAGCAAGGGTCTGTAGTAGTAAATGGAAGTGAAGTTTCAAACCCAGGTACTCAAGTAGATACTGAAAATGATGAAATATTATTCAATGGAGAAGAAGTTGTCTATAGAGAATATATATATTTAATGATGAATAAACCAGATGGATATATATCAGCGACTACAGATAAATACGACCCAACAGTTTTAGATTTGATTGATGTATCATACTTAGCATTTGAACCATTTCCTGTTGGAAGATTAGACAAAGACACAGAAGGATTATTAGTTTTAACTAATGATGGGAAGCTTTCTCACAGAGTTTTATCGCCTAAGAAGCATGTGCCTAAGACTTATTATGCAAAAATTGATGGGATAGTGACTGAAAAAGATGTAGAAGCTTTTGCAGAAGGAGTAGTACTTGATGATGGGTACAAAACTATGGCATCTCAGTTAAAAATATTAAAGAGTGATGAGGAATCAGAGATAGAACTTACAATACATGAAGGTAAATTTCACCAAGTTAAAAGAATGTTTGAAAGCGTAGATAAAAAAGTAGTATACTTAAAAAGATTGTCTATGGGTAATTTAAAGTTGGATGAGAGTTTAGAGTTAGGCGAATATAGAGAGTTGACAGATGAAGAAGTAAAATTGATTGAAGAAAGATAATAAAGACACTATAGTAAATTGGAGGAGAATTTGTGAAGAAAAAGGATATTATAGAATTTGAAGTAGATAAAATGGAGTTTGGAGGTACATCTTTAAGCCAAGTTGGAGATAGAGTTATTCATATGAAGGGCGGGATAAGTGGTCAAAAGGTAAAAGCTGCTGTTAAAAAAGTTAGAAGCAAAAAAGCAGAAGTTAAGATGATGGAGTTGCTTGAACATTCACCACTTGAAACTGAAATACCTTGTAAGCACTTTAGAGAATGTGGAGGATGTACATTACTATCAGTGCCATATGAAAAGCAATTAGAAATAAAAGAAAAACAAGTTATGGATTTATTTTTAAAGCAAGACTTATTTGGATTTCAATTTTTAGGAATAGAAGGAAGTCCTGAAAACAAGTACTATAGAAATAAAATGGAGTATACTTTTGGGGATGAAGTAAAAAATGGACCTTTAACATTAGGACTTCATAAAAAAGGAAAGCATATAGATATACAAACTGTTGAAGAATGTATGTTGGTTGATGAAGACTTCTCAAAAGTATTAGTATCTAGTGTGGAATTTTTCAATGAAAAAAATCTTCCTTATTATAGAACAATGAATCACAAGGGATATTTAAGACATCTTGTAGTTAGAAAAGGGATTCATACTAATGAGATTATGGTTAATATAGTTACTTCTTCTCAGGAAGATTTTAATATGAATGAATTTAAAGACATGCTTTTAGGACTTAATTTAAAAGCTGAGTTGGTAGGTGTACTTCACACTATTAATGATGGTCTGGCAGATGCTGTTCAATGTGATGAGTTGAGAGTTTTATATGGAAGAGATTATATACAAGAGGAGATTTTAGGGCTTAAATTTAAGATTTCTCCATTCTCATTTTTCCAAACTAATACTAAAGGAGCTGAGGTTCTTTATAGTATTGCTAGAGATTTTATTGGAAATTACAATGATAAGGTTGTATTTGATTTATATAGTGGGACTGGGTCTATTGGACAGGTTATGGCTGGTGCAGCTAAGAAGGTGTATGGTATTGAAATAGTTGAGGAAGCTGTTGTTGCGGCTAATGAGAATGCAAAGTTAAATGGACTTACTAATTGTGAGTTTATTGCTGGCGATGTAGCTAAGGTTGTTAAGGATTTAAAGGATAAGCCTGATTTAATCATTGTTGATCCTCCTAGACCAGGGATTCACAAGGATGCTATTAGAGATATTTGTGGATTTGGTGCGGAGGAGATTGTTTATATTTCTTGTAATCCTAAGTCTTTGGTTGTTGATTTGGTTGATTTTAAGAGTTATGGTTATGAGATTAAGTTGGTTAAGTGTATGGATATGTTCCCTAATACACCTCATTGCGAGACTGTAGTATTGATGACAAGGAAATAATCAAAAATGCTATAAAATCCTTTAAATATGGCGTTTGTATTAAATATGATATAATATTATTATTTGAAATAGAAGTGAAAATTTTTATCAAACCTGTCAACTTGATAGTTAGTGTTGTGTTGACAGGTTATACATTGTGTTAGTTGAGTTGATAAGAAGTATACAGTTTAGTGAGATAAGGGGGGGAGGCAAATGAGTAAAGGAGTAATCTATATTTTAACGAATCCTTCTTTTCCTGATTATGTGAAAATCGGGTATGCAAAAGATCTAGAAAAAAGAATGAGCCAATTAAATAGAAGTGAAACTATTCCGTTTGCATTCCGTGCTTACGCTGTATATGAAGTAGGTTCAAATTTAACCGATTTAGTATTGCATGATTTGATTGATCGATTAAATCCCGATTTACGATCTATAGAAAATTTTGATGGCAAAGAACGCAAGCGTGAGTTTTATGCAATGAAACCAGAATATGCATACAGCCTATTCGAATGTATAGCTAAGATAAGTGGGACGGAAGAGCGTTTGATGAAAATGTCAGCTGAAGGTCATGAAATTCTTGATGAAGAAACAGCTGCAGAAGTAGCAAAAGAAGCGAAAAGAGGACCATTTAGATTTAGCAAATATGATATTCCGATTGGCTCAATCATTAAGTATGTTAATGATCCAAGTATAGAAGCAATTGTAGTTGATGATAGACACATTTCATATAAAGGAGTTACAACATCAACTTCTGCATTGGCTCAGGATTTGCTAGAATATGAGTATCAAGTTCAAGGAACAGCATACTTTACATATGAAGGCGAGAAGCTAACAGAGCGTAGAAATAGAATGGAAGCTAAGAACGATGGTTGTTTCTAAGAGTATAAGATGATATAGGTTAAAAGGCACCAGGGTAAACCATGGTGCCTTTTTGATGTTATTTTATATGAAAGTTTTCGAGAAAGAGTTTTAAGCCATCTTTCTGGGTTTGTTGAATAAATTCATATGCCCGAGACTTTTTAAGTTCTGGTGTAACTTGTTCCGCTATTTCTTGTTTACTGTAACCCTCACTTAGCATTCTGATGCAACTTGATTTGCGTGGTTGCTGACATTTGTCATAGAATTCAATAAGCATGTCCAACGCCATGTAGAAAAGTTCTAGGTCCTCAGTCGCGGTTGTACTGGTTGGGTCCTTAGCGTTTTTATCTGGATCATTAATATCATCCATCATTTGGTCCAAAGAAAGATCATCAGATATGTTTGAGAATCTGTTTAAATACTCGTGTACGTCGCTATTAAATAGTTTCATTGACGAATCTTTTGCTGAGGATCTTACTGGTGTAAATCCTACAAGCACCCTTTTTCCATAGAATTTCCATGTTTCAAGGTTGTCCATGTTGAAGCGATAATAGCGTGCCTCATCATAAGTTGTTACAAATGGGACTAACACTTCATCATCTTTGCATGGTATATCATTGTAAGAAGTGCGATTACTAAAGTCTTTGTAAAATTCATTTTTTGTTGCCATATTTTATTTCCTCCTGTGATTGACCTGGAGGAAACCAGATGACAACTTGCCTGAAAATAGTTGGCCATAGCCATAGTGAGTTTCCTCCTATTGGTTCTTGGCCAGCTGTCCTATTAGGCTGGTTTGATTATTTAGTTGTTTCATCAAGACTAAATAGGACCACTCTTGATCAGGGAGTGTTAGGCTTGAATGAAGGGCGCCTTTAACGTCGGCCTCCGGACGAGTTCATCACCTAGGTTAGAAGTGCTTGTACATGACTGCTGGGTGATTGATTTACAAATTATTAATAGTACTAGTTGTCATTTGCCATTAGCTCTAAGTCGCCAAAGACTTCTGAGTAATAGCAAGGACTTAAGTTATAAATTCCATTTACACCGTATCTTTGAAATATTGATTTAGCTACATCGCTTCCGTATTTTTTGTACACAATGCCTGCTGCATTTTCAATATTGATAATCCACATATCTTTTTCTTGTTTGGTCATATAGTGCTTGTCCTTTCTAAATGATTGAAATACATCACTAATAAAATGTGAAAATAATATTTGTGTTCGCAAATAATACATTGATTTCCGCGATAATATTTGATAAAATAAATCTATATATTATTTCATAGAGTTTTTTGTGTTTATATTTAAATTATAGAATTTATTAGTGGAAAAAACGTTCCTATGAAGTTACCAGGAAGTTATAAACAAGTTTCCACTATGGGGGTGGACAATTTGAATGAACTAGTTTTTGCAACTGTAATTAGAGAATTAAAAACATCATGGAAAGATTCAACCATAGCCGCTCCAGATTTGATTGAATTGCTTTATGATGCTATTGCTGCGCCTGCTAAACTTGTGAATAAAGAAGGCGAAGTAATTACTGTTTCAAAGGGAACTGCAAGTAAAATCGTTAACCGATAAAAAAGTGGAAACCCTTTAAAAATCATAAAAGACCATTCAACAGTTCAAATAGTTTTAGATACAATAGATTTGTATTTTGAAAAGAATATTGTTAAGAGGCTTACCCCTGGTATTGAGGACGATCTCATTTTTAGGCTTAAAGTAATAATTGAAAATGATGCCACAATTTCCCCAGAAGACAAAAAAACAACTTACAGTTCTTGCACAAAAAAATACATTCGCTAAATTTTTAGCGAATGCATACTTATTTTCCTTAAAAAGAAATAATGTTATTGATGGACCTAAAGCAGTTATTGTTGATTTGGAAGAGTATAAACGTAATCCTCTAGTTGAGATTGAAATACCAGAAACAAAGCAGCAATATGAGCATCAATATATAAAAGCTCTGTATGAAATTTATAGACAGGCAGAGGGGATTCCTGAATTTTCAAATGAATTGTTAGCCAGATATCCGAAGCATCAAAAACATTACAATGATCAAAGATCATATTATTTTGCAGCCGAAGCAGTTAGAAGAGGTACACGAGATATTTATTGTGAAGAAAGTCAATTCCAAATTTTAAAAGATGAAACTTATGAAGGCGTAAAAGAAGTTTGGGAAGAACAATACAAAAATGGTTTAGTCAGATTAAGAAAGGTCTTAACACAAGCTCCAAACACAAGAGTTGATAAATGTTGGTTAAGTAGAGATACTGATTGGATTGGTAATCCACAGAAAAAAGGAGTGTGCCATTTTTTGACTAACGAAAAATGATTGGAAGGATAGGTTAGGGATGATGACAACGATATTTAATTCAACTTTTGAAAATGTATTACGCCTAACTATTTTAATAGATACTTTTAAAGGATCTCAAACTGAAGATATGTTGTATGCAATAGATTTTATTGCCCAATATGGTGTAGCGTTTAATATCTCTGATAAGAATCTTCATGGGGAAAATCCGTTTATGTTTAGTGAATTTGCAACTCGAAAAAAGATAATACGTTTGGTTTTAAAAAATATGGTTTTAGAAGGCTATGTTAAGCCGTGTAACTCATCAGTCAGAATAATATATGCATTGACTGGAGATGGAAAGGCATTTGTATCAGAGCTAAGCAGTGAATATGCAAATGACTATCGACAATTAGTTGAACTTACAATTGAACGGTATGGTTCAAAGTCGGAAAGATATATTATCGCGGAAATACATAAACTTTCAAAAGAAAGTCTGGAGAGGAGGACGTTAAATGAATAGACGTTTTTATATAAAACTAATTTCAGCATCAGGAATGGATAAAGAAGTTTCTACTATAATATTTAAAGATGGTGTTAACATTTTATACGGGCCATCGAACTCCGGAAAATCTTATGTAATAAATTGTATTAATTTCATGTTCGGTGGAGATATTCCGTTTGAAAGAAGTGCAACGGGATATGATAAGATTGGTATTATATTTGAATCCACAGATGAAGTGTCTGTTTCAGTTACAAGAAAAATTGTAGACGGTAAAAATGGAGATACTGGGGCTGGGAATGTAGAAGTAATGACTAATTTAAAGGGTATTAGAAGTGGGGAGTATAACATTTCTAAACTTGAATATAGTGATTTGTTACTAATGTTAATGGGGATAGAAGAGAGACACAGTATTATTTCTACACAAGATTTGACGACTATATCTTTTTTGCAAATGTTTTTTATTGATGAAGATAATATTTTTAGAAAAACCACACCTATAGATCAGCCTAAACATTCAAAAATTACAGCCAGTATTAGCTCGATGAAATTTTTAATTGATGGCGACGATATGAATGAATTAGTACCAGAAGAGAGTAAAGAAGAACGTAAGCTTAGAATCGAAAAAAATAATGCAGTTGTATTGTATATAAGCAATAAAATACAGCAATTGAAAGATCAAAGTGGAGAATTAAAAGATTCCTTAATTGAATATAACCAAATCGATATAGATAATGAGATTAGTAATATTATGGAAGAAATATCTTTTATTGAAACAAGTATTATTAATGCAAGTGAAACAAGTAAAGATATTTTGAAAGAAGTTTATAGGGTATCTTCACAGTTAGAAGAAGTATCATTTTTAAAGGACCGCTATAATGGGCTTCACTCACAATACATATCAGATATAAAAAGATTTCAATTTATTATTGACGGAGATACTAAAAAATCAATGAATAGGAAACCTGTACATTGTCCATTTTGTGATGGATACATGCCAAATGATGACAACCTGCAGAGAGAATATATTGAAGCTTCTGAAGCTGAGTTATCAAGAATAAAACTTCAACTTAAAGATATTATAGAGGTTGAACAGGATATTAACTATAAAATTTCAAGTTTAGAAACAGAGAAGAAGCAATTAGATACAAAAAACGATGAAGTTATATCTATTATAAATCAAGAATTAAAGCCTAAAGTGTCGAGATTGAAAAACGAATTGTACAGATTTAAGAGAGCAGTTGAGGCAAAAAAGGAATTATTAGTAATAGAAAAAGTTGCATCAGATTTGGGTGTGGATGCTTTTGATAGAAGCTTAAATGATGATGAAGAACAAAAAAAGTTTGATCCAAGAACAAGAATTGATTCAGAGGTATGGAAAAAGTGGAATCTGATATTTGATGCGGTAGTAAAAGATTGTGGATATCCCAACGCTTTATCTGCATACATAGATTCTGCCACAATGGATGCAGTAGTGAATGGAAAGCATAAGAAAAATGAAGGTAAAGGTTATCGAGCATTTTTAAACACTGTAATCCTGTTTTCATTAATGAAATTTCTTGAGGAGAATGGCAGTTATAAACCGGCGATGCTAATTTTAGATTCTCCAATCTTATATCATTGAAGGAAAAAATAGAAGCTAGTGAGCATGCAACTTCAGGGATGAAAGAGTCCTTGTTTAAACATATCATTAGTAACTGTGGAAATAATCAAATCATCATTGCAGAAAATGAGATACCTAATGTATCCGTTGTAGATTACAGCAGTGTAAATATGATTGAATTTACTCTTGATGATAACAATGGTAGATATGGTTTTTTGAAAACATATAGAGATGAGGTTAATGATTAATTATAGCTATTACTGTAAAAAAGGAGAGATATAATGGCTACAACAATAAGTTATAATAAACTTTGGAAGCTTTTGATAGACAAAGATATGAATAAACAAGATTTAAAGAAGCTTAGTGGTATAAGTACCGCTTCTATTGCAAAACTGGGTAAAGGTGAGAATATTACGACCACTGTCTTGCTAAAAATATGTAATGCATTAGACTGTAATATCGAAGATATTATGGAAATTGTGAAAATTGATGAAGTAGGAATAGATTCAAAGGAATAAGTCCGTATTATGGGACAATAAAATTGATAGAATTTAATAAAAGAGCTAGTAACCCTTTGGAGGTTAAAAGAGCTTAGTATAACTATATGGAGGAATTGAAATGTCAAGTGCAGCACAAAGAGCAGAATTACAATCACAGATTTGGAAAATAGCAAACGAAGTTCGCGGATCGGTTGATGGATGGGACTTTAAACAATATGTTTTGGGAACACTTTTTTATCGTTTTATTAGTGAGAACTTTTCTAACTATATTGAAGGTGGGGACGATAGTGTTAACTATGCAGAATTAGATGATAGTATTATTACAAAAGAGATCAAGGAAGATGCAATCAAAACAAAAGGATATTTTATATATCCGAGCCAGTTATTTTCTAATATAGCAAAAGATGCAAATATAAACGATAGCTTAAATACGGATTTAGCAGATATATTTTCAGCAATTGAGAGTTCTGCAAATGGCTATCCTTCTGAATTCGATATTAAAGGACTATTTGCTGACTTTGATACAACAAGTAATAGACTAGGAAATACAGTTAAAGATAAAAATAGCCGATTAGCAGCTGTAATCAAAGGTGTTGAGGGGCTTAGCTTTGGTAAATTCGAAGAAAATCAAATTGACTTGTTTGGTGATGCTTATGAATTTTTAATCTCTAACTATGCTGCTAATGCAGGAAAGTCAGGAGGAGAATTCTTTACACCACAAAGTGTATCTAAACTGATTGCAAAACTTGCAATACATGGTCAAACTACAATAAATAAAATTTACGATCCAGCAGCAGGTTCAGGGTCTCTGTTATTACAAGCAAAGAAGCAATTTGATGAGCATATTATTGAAGATGGTTTCTTCGGGCAAGAAATTAATCACACGACCTATAACCTTGCTCGAATGAACATGTTTTTGCATAACGTAAACTACGATAAATTTAATATGGCGCTAGGTAATACCCTGTTAGATCCACGTTTTAGTGATGACAAACCTTTTGATGCAATTGTATCAAATCCACCATATTCAATCCCATGGATTGGTAGTGATGATCCAACGCTTATTAATGATGAACGTTTCGCACCAGCAGGAGTACTTGCACCAAAATCAAAAGCCGATTTTGCTTTTGTACTTCATACATTAAGCTATCTTTCAAGCAAAGGGCGCGCAGCGATTGTTTGCTTCCCAGGTATCTTCTATCGTGGTGGAGCTGAGCAAAAAATTAGAAAGTATTTAATTGATAATAATTTTGTTGAAACTGTTATATCTCTTGCACCTAATCTATTTTTTGGAACATCAATTGCCGTTAATATATTGGTGCTTTCAAAACACAAAACTGATACTAAAACTCAGTTCATAGATGCAAGTGGTGAAGATTATTTCAAAAAAGAAACAAACAACAATGTTTTAACTCCAGCTCATATCGATGCTATACTAGCGTTATTTGCCAATAAAGAAGATGTAGACCATGTTGCAATATCTGTAGATAACGATAAAATAGCAGCTGAAAACTATAATCTTTCAGTAAGTTCTTATGTTGAAGCTAAGGATACAAGAGAAGTTATCAATATAGATGAACTAAATGCTAAAATCAAAAAAACAGTGGCAAACATAGACAGACTTCGTGCTGAGATAGATGAAATTGTCGCAGAAATCGAGGTGCAATAAATGAGTAAATTAGAACAGCTTATAGAAGAACTTTGCCCTGATGGTGTGGAGTATAGAGCGATATGGGAATTAACAACATGGGATAAAAAATTTAATAGTGTTGATAGAAGCAAGCAGTCTAAGGTTATTAGTTATCCTTATTTACTTGCAGCAGAATTATTCAATTTAGAAGTTGAAAATGGAACAGTTTTTTTACTTTCGACTGGTGAAAAAACAGGCTGGACAGATGAAGCAACTGCAGGTTCTAATTTATGTGAAGGTGAGGTAGTAACAATTCCGTGGGGTAAATCAAGACCTGTGAAGGAAGTTATGAAATATTATAAAGGTAAATTTGTTACTGCTGATAACCGAATCGCGACATCTTCAGACACTGAAGTATTATCAAATAAGTATTTATATTATTGCATGCAAAGCAAAAGTGATTATATTGATAAAACATATCGAGGTTCAGGTATACAACATCCAAATATGAATGACGTTCTGCATACTTCGATCCCGCTCCCACATATTGAAATCCAGCGTGAAATTGTCCGTATACTGGACAATTTCACGGAGCTTACAGCAGAGCTTACAGCAGAGCTTACAGCAGAGCTTACAGATAGAAAAAAACAGTATGAGTATTATAAAACACAATTATTTAGGAGTGCACAAGATATTGAATTGATGACTTTAGATGTTATCGCCGAAAATTGTGACTCACTAAGAAAGCCTGTTACAAGTGGAAATAGAGAGAGTGGGGATATTCCATACTATGGTGCATCTGGAATTGTAGATTATGTTAAAGACTATATTTTTGATGGCGATTATCTTTTGATATCTGAAGACGGGGCTAATCTTTTAGCACGTACAACTCCTATTGCGTTTTCAATATCAGGAAAAACATGGGTAAATAATCATGCACACGTACTAAAGTTTAAAGAATATGAAACTAGAAGATATGTTGAAATGTATTTGAATTCTATAGATTTAACGCCTTACATTACTGGTGCGGCGCAACCAAAATTGAATCAAAAAAACCTGAATGGTATTAAAATACCAGTACCATCATTGCCAGAACAAAAACGTATTGTAAGTATGCTAGATCGCTTTGATACTTTGTGCAATGATATCTCAAAAAGTTTACCTGCTGAAATAGATGAAAGACAAAAACAATATGAATACTACAGGGATAAGCTTTTGACGTTCAAGAATATAGACGATGAGGTATAGATATGGGGAAAAGTTTAAATGAGGTTGCTGAGGAACTAAAAAATAATAATAAAAAAGTTCAATTAATCTATGCTTTTAATGGTACCGGAAAAACACGTCTATCAAGAGAATTTAAAAACTTAGTTTCACCTAAAGATGACAATGAAGGTGATGAGACCGGTTTGGCTAGCAAGAAAATTCTTTATTATAATGCGTTCACAGAAGATTTATTTTACTGGGATAATGATTTAGAGAATGACACAGATAGAAAATTGATAATACGACCTAATGCTTTTACAAAATGGGTATTTGAAGACCAAGGACAAGATGGCAATGTGACTGATATTTTTCAACACTATACTGACGAGAAGTTGACGCCACACTTTAATGCTCAATATATTACCAAAGTAGACGATAAAGATATAACAGTACCTGCTTTTTCCGAGGTTACTTTTACTTATGAACGTGGAAATGATGAGAAATCTGATAATGTTAAAATTTCAAAAGGTGAAGAAAGCTGTTTTATTTGGGGTGTTTTTTATTCGTTACTTGAACAAGTCATAGAAGTTTTAAATATAGATGAAGATAGCATTGACCAAGAAAGAGAAACAAACCAGTTTGATAATTTAGAATATGTGTTTATTGATGATCCTGTTAGTTCCTTGGATGACAATCATTTGATTGAATTAGCTGTGCAATTAGCGGGTTTAATTAAATCTAGTGTGTCGGATCAACTTAAGTTTGTAATAACCACTCACAATCCGATCTTCTATAATGTATTAAGTAATGACTTTAATAATCCAAATAAAGAGACTGGATATAAGAGTAATAAACATTTTTTAAAGCATGTATTAAACAAGGAAAATGATAATTATGAATTGAATAAAACTAATGATTCACCATTTTCTTATCATCTGTTTTTACTAGACGAAATAAAAAGAGCTGTCGATAATGATCAAATTTGCAAGTATCATTTTAGTTTCTTAAGAAATGTTTTAGAGAAAACAGCTACCTTTTTAGGTTATTCTACGTGGTATGATTTACTGTTGCCAATTGAAGGTAGTTCAAAATCTTATGTGAAAAGAATACTAAATTTTTCGAGTCATTCGAAGCACTCAGCAGAAGAAATTGTAATAATAACTAATAATGATAAAATTGTTTTAAAGAGGTTAATTACTGAAATTTATAGAATATATAGATTTAAGAATGAAGAATTAGCAATTGTAGAGGAGGAAAGTTAATGTACGAATATAATCCCATTGCAGAAACAAAGAACTTTATAGTTCTTGATAAATATGAAAAATATTCACTTGTACGTGAAGCAGCCGCAGCTTATCAAACAGAGGCATCTCTTGAAAAAGAATTTATACAAGATTTAGAAAATCAAGGCTACGAGCATTTACCCGAGTTAACAACGCCAGCAGCAATGCTTAAAAATGTTCGTGTACAGCTACAAATACTTAATAATGTGGTATTTAGTGATGCAGAATGGGCAAGGTTTTGTGAAGAATACTTAGATAAGTCAAGTGATAATCATACAGATAAAACTCGTAAAATCCATAATGACTATATTTATGATTTTGTGTTTGACGATGGCCATATAAAAAATATTTATCTTGTAAACAAAGAAGATATAGCAAAAAATAAAATGCAGGTTATTTCACAGTTTGAGATAACAGGCTCTCAAGCCAATCGCTATGATGTTACTATTTTGGTGAATGGGCTTCCGCTTGTTCAAGTAGAATTAAAAAAACGTGGTATTGCCATTAGAGAAGCCTTCAATCAAGTAAACAGATACAGCAAAGAGAGCTTTAACAGCGATAATTCGTTATATAAATATTTACAAATTTGTGTAATTTCTAATGGTACCGATAGTCGATATTTTGCAAATACAACCAAGAGAGATAAAAACAGCTTTGATTTCACGATGAACTGGGCAAAATCTGATAATTCATTGATTAAAGATCTTAAAGATTTTACAGCTACATTCTTTCAAAAGAATACAATTTTAAAGGTACTTTTGCATTATTCAGTTTTTGATTCAAGTGACAATTTGTTGATTATGCGTCCTTATCAAATTGCAGCAGCCGAAAGAATCTTGTGGAAAATAAAAAGCTCATATAACACAAAGAAATGGAAAACGACTGAAAGTGGTGGTTATATTTGGCATACAACAGGATCAGGCAAAACCTTAACTAGTTTTAAGGCTGCACGTTTAGCTACTGATCTTGATTTCATTGATAAAGTATTTTTTGTAGTAGACAGAAAAGATTTAGATTACCAAACAATGAAAGAATACCAACGTTTTTCCCCAGATAGTGTTAATGGTTCAGAAAATACAGCGGGCTTGAAGCGTAATATTGAAAAAGATGATAATAAAATTATTGTTACTACAATACAAAAATTAAACAATCTTATAAAAGGTGAAGCAGACTTGCCTATTTACAATAAACAAGTGGTCTTTATTTTTGACGAAGCACATCGTTCACAGTTTGGTGAAGCACAAAAAAACATTAATAAGAAGTTTAAAAAGTATTATCAATTTGGGTTTACCGGTACACCAATATTTCCAGAAAATGCGCTAGGTGCTGAAACAACAGCTTCAGTATTTGGTAGTGAGCTACATTCCTATGTTATTACTGATGCGATTAGAGATGAGAAAGTTCTAAAGTTCAAAGTTGATTACAATGATGTTCGACCTAAATTTAAATCTATTGAGATGGAACAAGATGAGAAAAAATTATCGGCTGCAGAAACAAAAGAAGCACTGCTTCATCCTGAAAGAATAAAGGAAGTATCTCAGTATATTTTAAATAATTTTAGGTTAAAAACTCATCGTTCACATATTGGAGCGAAGGGATTTAATGCAATGTTTGCTGTTAGCAGTGTTGATGCAGCAAAACTATATTATGAATGCCTAAGCAACTTACAAAAAGACAGTGATAAACCTTTAAAGATAGCAACCATATTTTCTTTTGCTGCCAATGAAGAGCAAAGTGCAATTGGAGAAATTCTCGATGAAACATTCGAGCCTACAGCAATGGATAGCAGTGCAAAAGAATTTTTAATGCTGGCTATTAATAATTATAATAAAATGTTTAAAACCAACTTTGGTGTGGATAGTAAAGAATTTCAAAATTACTATCGAGATCTTGCTAACCGTGTAAAAAAACAGGAAGTTGATCTATTGATTGTAGTTGGTATGTTCTTAACAGGATTTGATGCTCCAACCCTAAACACACTATTTGTCGATAAAAATCTTCGTTTCCATGGTTTAATGCAGGCATTCTCCAGAACAAATCGTATTTATGATTCAACAAAGACTTTTGGTAATATTGTGACTTTCAGAAATCTGGAACAAGCAACAATAGATGCGATTACGCTTTTTGGAGACAAGAATACTAAAAACGTTGTACTTGAAAAAAGTTATAGAGAATATATGGAAGGCTTCACTGATATATCTACAGGAGAAGCACGTCGTGGTTATGTAGATGTAGTGAAAGAGTTAAACTCAAGATTCCCTGATATTGAAAAGATAGTTACTGAAAAGGATAAAAAAGAGTTTGCTAAGCTATTTGGTGAGTATTTACGTATTGAAAATGTGCTACAAAACTATGATGAGTTTACTAATTTAAAAGCGTTACAGTCTATTGATATACAAGATCCAGAAGCGTTGGAAGAATTTAAAGCTACACATTATGTAAGCGATGAAGAGATCAAAGCCATGCAGGATATTCAAATTCCGGAAGAAAGAGCTATTCAAGATTATCGTTCTACATATAATGATATTCGTGATTGGCTACGTCGTGAAAAGGCTGGAAAAGACAAAGAGGATTCAAGCATTGATTGGGATGATATTGTCTTTGAAATTGATTTATTAAAATCTCAAGAAATTAATCTTGATTATATTCTGGAATTGATTTTTGAGAAAAATAAAGCAGTAAAAGATAAAGAAACCTTAGTTGAAGAAGTGCGTCGTATCATTCGTTCTAGTACTGGAAACCGTGCAAAAGAAAGTTTGGTTGTAGATTTCATGAATCAAACTGATTTAGATGAAATCAAAGATAAGGCAAGTATTATTGATGCATTCTTTACATTTGCTCAAAAAGAACAAAAAAGAGAAGCTGAAGAACTGATTAGTGAAGAGGAACTAAATACAGAGGCTGCAAAGCGCTATATTCTTACTTCTTTAAAAAGAGAATATGCAAGTGAAAATGGAACAGAGCTTAATGAAGTTCTACCAAAGATGAGTCCACTTAACCCTAAATATCTGACAAAAAAACAAACAGCATTTCAAAAAATATCTGCTTTTGTAGAGAAGTTTAAAGGCGTCGGTGGAAGCATTTAAAATTAGGGGAATAATTCTATGGAAAAAGACATCAAGGTGAAAAATTATCGGTATTGAAAATTGCAAATTAATTTTTATGCTTGATCTTTTGACCGTTATCAGGGATGAGAGGCCTAAATTCCATGTTGACAACGTGGGAATGCACAAATCACTTTATAAGAAAAAAGTCAATAGTGTGGTATCATACTATTGACTTTTTTCTTAGTCTTTTTTATAAAATTCTGTTTCATATCCATCGGTCCTAAGTAAAATATTTGATAACCATTCAGGGCTTGTCCCCATCTGGTCGCAAATAGTCTCTAGATTAATATCTTTACTGCATTCAATAATAAGTTCATCGTGAACATGTCCTACTATGAAGCAATGAGAAAGTATTCTTATAGCGTTCATAAGTATATCGCGACTTACAGCTTGTACAATGTTCTCCACAAACTTCGGCCCATAACTTTCTAAGCGTTCCCATTTCTTAGTGCCCCCAACACCTTCATTGGGCTATTCCGTCTGAAGCGGACAAGCCTGATGATCAGAGAATAAAAAGTGGAAAGTACATAAAAGAAAAGAAGTAGGTGTTGGTATGGACCAGAAGGATGAAATAATCAATTTACTAAAAGTAAATGGTGCAATGACACAAGGCGCTCTAGCAGAATCGATGTATGGAGATAAAAATCATAGTCCTAATATTTATGCGTCATTAACAGGACTTGTGAATAAAGAAATTATTATACGCACAGGAAGTAATCCATCATATTATTATCTATCAGATGTTGAAACTGTTATTCCAAGTAAGCCCGTTCAAAGCAAAAAGGGATATAGAGATGTTTCTGGTGATTTAATAACAAATGATACAATTGAAGCTACAGCAGCATTAGTACAAAACACAGATAACTACGGGCCAGAAAATGAGTTGATTACAAGATGCCTTAGAAAATTTCCGGAGAATACTGAGCCAGATTTGGTTGCGATGAAAGTAGGGTTGATTGATATAACAAACTCCACTCACCTATCACAGCATAAAAGCAGAATTAGCATGGTCGAATTAGCAGAGGTTATTGCTTCGATTTCCAATATTGATTCAAGGATTTAAGCGGGGGATCCAGAAGTAGTAAATGAAATAGCTAGAAGCAACGGTAAAATCAATCTGTTTTCATTTGCGTCGAAGTATTGTTGTTATCATAATAGAAATCTTTATGGAAGAGATGACTACTCTATTCTAGACACAGTACTAAAAGAATATCTACCACGTTATTTTGATGATGTTACAAAAAATCAGATCCAGAAGTGGCAAGACGGTTACAAGTACAATGAATATAACGATTACATAACAAGAAAACTTGATGAACTTGGCATTACAGTAGAAAACAGAAAAAGAAAATTTGATCATTTTATATGGTACAAGAATAGATAAAATTATTAATGGGGGCACAACATGGTATTTAATCCTGGACTAACAATAGGACAAACACTTAAAAATGCAGATATTGTTGATACATTTAAATGCGGTAATATGGGGGGCATGAGACTATCAAAAACAACGAATACGCTTGTGATTGTATCTGACTATATAAAGGGCATTTATCATGACAAATGGATCACCGGTGTTCTTCATTACACTGGTATGGGTAAGTCAGGTGACCAGGATCTTTATTGGGCACAAAATGCCACATTAGCAAATTGTAGTCACAATGGAGTTGATGCTCATCTGTTTGAGGTAATAGATGCAGGTGAATATATTTATTGCGGAAGAATCGAATTAGCGGGTAAGCCATATACAGAAACCCAGCCTGGCGAAGATGGTCATGATAGAAAAGTATGGATGTTCCCTATTCGTCCAATTCCGGACAATGATGTTAGAAAGCCTCAAATGTTTGTTTTTACGGATATGAAAGATTACAAGACACGCGGTAAGGACGTAGATGCAGAGTTTGCAAAGATGGTAACTTCCAAGAAAAAGAGTGGCGGAAAAGTGCAATCGGTTGTCATTCCAGTTGTGCCTAAATCAGAACTCAAGCCAGCAGTAGTAATTCCACCAGATATTATCAGAAAGAAAATCAAACATAAGGCTTTTGGAATTGGAACTATTACTGGAATAAGTGGTACATCAATTGATGCAACCTTTGATAATGCAGGAGTAAAAAAGATGGGATATGAATTCTGCATGGAAAAGAAACTGTTAGAATTTATTTGATGAGGTTGATATGAAGATAAAATATTTGCAACGGCCAGGGGCTATGGTGAGTTCAAGGGTCAGTGGGAATTCCCTGGTGGTAAGATTGGGGAAGGAGAAACTCCACAGCAAGCCCTTATATGTGAAATTAACCATTAGTTAATAGGATCATATCTCGTAAATGGTATCCCTACTAGTTTAATAAAACCATGAAAGAAAAAATCGTGTAAGGAAGGTGAATTATATGATATCAGATGAATTAAAGAAAATAGTCGATAAATTCAATGAACAAGGGAAAATGGTATTCCTCCCAGAAACTACAGACGATAAGATATCTGGCTTTGAAAATAAAAATAACGTTACGCTGCCGCTTCAGTATAAAAAGTGGTTATGTTTTTCGGATGGTGGAGAATTCTTCTTACCTGCTGGACTTCAGTTATACGGGGTAGATCATAAGCCAATAATTGATATTAATGATAACGACAGACCGAGTGACAATTACATTGTACTTGGAGCCTTAGCATCTGGAGATCCTATCCTTTTTGAAAAAGGAACCGAAAAAATAGTTATCTACAACCACGAGGCTGGCAGAATAGAGGATGAAGAAGTATATACTGACTTTTTTACGTTCCTGAAGGATTTATATGATTTGTTAGGTATAGGAGGCTGATTCTATGTCTAGAAGAACCTCTGAAGCCAATAAAGCTATTTGCAAAGCATGGAATGCTGAGCAACAATTAGTCCAAGAAGGAAAAGGTACTAGAGACTGGACTCCTGAACAGCAGAAGGATATCCTTGAAAAAGGAAAAGCTTATGATGAAAAAGGAAAAGCATTTGAAGGCCATCATATGCTGAATGTAGAGAAATTTCCAGAACACCAAGGCAATCCTCAAAACATTGAGTTTTTATCAAGGACGGAGCACTTACAAGCGCATGATGGAAATTATCAGAACACTACTCTTGGATATTTTGATTATATTACTGGGGAAACAAGATTATTTGAAAATGGTAATTTAGAGCCGTGTATTGTTATTGAATTGAGCAATCCTATTATCAATATTAGTGTTCTACCATCGGAAACAATATCTGATAAGAAAGTTGTATCTGATGAAGAAAAAGTTGAAGAGAGTGTAATCAAAGACAGTAAAGATAAGGCTGATGAAACTGATAATCAAATATTAACTAAAAATAGTGCAAAGCCAATTACTCCTAAAAGCAAAGTAGAATTTAAGAAAAAATCAGGTTTTAGAGATAAATTCCTGCGCGCAGCAGAGGCCGTGTTAGAGTTTTCAGAACGACACCCTGTTGCTACAAGTATAATAAAAAATGTCGGAGTTACGATAGTTATTGAAGTAGTTGCGAATGTTACATCCAAAAGAGGAAGAAGTAATAGTGGGGAAACTCAACTAAAAGTACCGACAAACCAGAAGCCAGGTAGTAGTATAAAGAGTAATACATTAGAAAAGGCGAGTGGAGTTATTACACAAGTTGAAGATGTACTACATGAACGAAACTCTCCAGGTATGCATATGGTTGGTCCACATAGCCAGAGATATAATGGTGTATTGAAAGAAAAGGCAGCATACCCACGTGGGGGCAAAAAATAAATGGCTGATACAATGATAATTTTAAAATAAACTTACCTATCAGTACATTGATGTTCATTTGTCCTATGGATTGAGCGATTATAACCTTAAAGGTATTGATAAATACATAAGGCAGTTGGGAAAAGAATACTTTCCGAAAAGCTACGGTAAAAAGAAGGAGGCATAAACATGAAAATACACTATTTCCAGAGATACCATGAGAAAGAAAATGTGGCTACAGCCAATACCATGCTTCTTTTATCACGTTTGTATTCATATTCATCAGACAAGTTCTTTCGATTTTTGAAATCTGAGTACTTTGCTGATTCATTTGAGCCAGAAATTGTATTTACATTACAGGAAAAGAGTGTGGATAGTATTCCTGATGCAACGATTACTCAAGAAGGATTTAAAATTGTTGTAGAGACAAAGCTGACAGACTGGTTTTATTCTGATCAGTTAATGAGACACATGAAGTCATTCGGTGACGAAAAAAACAAGGTAATGATTACACTTGCTTCTGAGCCAATGGCAGAAGCAAAACTTGCAGACTTTGAGAAACAGCTGAAAGAGTATAATGCTACTCAGGTTCATCCGGTAATTCATATCAATACTACATTTGAGACGATGGCCAATGCCATAAGAGAAGTCATCGATGATCGTGATTATGAGATGCAAGAAGTACTGGATGATTATTTAAATTATTGTTATAGAGATGGTTTGATCCCAGTGTCTGATTCTTGGAAGTATCTACGTATGCAGCTTGCTGGAACAACACTGGATTTTAATACTGCTAATAATGTTTATTATGATAATACTGAACGTGGGTTTAGAGCTCATGATTATCTTGGATTATACAAGCAGAAGAGTCTAAGAGCTATTGGAAAAGTATGCGCTCGTATTACTGCAGTTGAAACAAAAACTGGTGTTAAATACACACCTGAATATGGTGAATTGACAGAAGAACGTAAGCAGCTGATTGCAAGGCGATGGCTGATGGTGATTCTCATGGATACGATTTAAGAACTATTGAACATAGATATTTTTTTGTGGAGAAGTTCTATGAAACTGACTTTAAAAAGATAACTCCAGGCGGATCTATGGGAACTAGAATATTTGATTTGTCACAGCTTTTAGGAACTGATGAAATTCCAGGTGTTGAGATAGTTGCGGAGTTTCTAAAAGATAAGTGCTGGAGTTAGAAATAAATATAAATGGGGGGCGTGTAACATGTTAGAAATAGTAAGAATTGTGATTAAAGGTTCGTCAGGATATTGCTGTGTCGATGAAGCTTTCAAGGATAAAGTGACAATCACATCAATGTCTATTACATATGAATATACCCCTTATATGGAGACACAAATAAATCCTAGAAGAACATGGAGTTATAAAACGGACAGCCCGCTATTTAAGATGATATATTGTAAAATAGCAGATATAATACCTGGAGTAATTGAACGAGAAGTTACTGAGTTCAGTACGGATATTGGCGGAATCGAGTTTGATATTACATACTTTGATAAATCGAAGTTCAAAAAGATTTATTGGGTACTGGGTGATTATTTCGAAGACTTGTTTAAAGTGATAAAACAATTGATCCCTGAAACGGAGTATACTCCAGCGGTTCTTTTGACATCAGATGATTATGAAGGTAAAGAATAGTTTTCTAATAAGGATAATGAAGGTAAAGAAGGCGTGAACTGGAAATTGTATACTATAGATGCTACAGATGCACAAATACTATTGACTTATTCTGAAGTGTTTGAGGGAGATAAACCAAATTTAATTGAGGAAATCAAAAAAATAAATATGCACAAAGCATTGTCTATCATTAGTGAGCTTATTAGAGTGAGAGATGCATATAAAGAACCTGTAAAAACTGACTTCGTTGAATTTAGTATTCCTTTAGAAATGGTACTAAAAAATGAAATGTGTGATATAGTTCCTACTTCACCAGAAGAATTGAAATCAAATAAATTGCTTAGGAAAAATGTACATATTATTTCAGTGCAGATGATGCTGATACTGTTAAAATATATTTTTGCATATGGAGACTTTGAGTCTATGAAAGATATAGACTATCGCATTTCTAAAGAAGATTATCAAATGATTATTAAATTGCAATTGATCGTTGCAGAAATAGTAAGTGATAAGCACGAAGAAGGAATTGATACAGATCATTTCCTTTATTCAACCTATCACTTAAACTATCAAAGAAATGTTGCAAACGAACTTTTGAGAATGTACTATATGCTAGAAGTTATTAGTCAAGATAAGAATAATTTTGCAGAAGATATACAAAATGAGTTTAGGTATTATTATAATGACTTTGCTAGTAAATATATGTTTACTCCAACTGAGTATAGCTCCATATTATTTTGGCAGTTGGCACAATACTATTCTGGTATAAATGGGCTAACATATAATTCAATATGGACAAACATAAATGAAAGCTATGGCAATTCACCCTTAACTGATTTAGCAAATAAAGTTATATCTACGCTTTGTAAACCAATAAAAGATTATGAAGATTGGTCAAAGCAAAGTTTAGATTTGGAGTGGGATTTCAGTGAGTTTTTTTCATTTCCGGTTATTCAAGATGAAGAAAATAACATTGTTTCAATTAGTGACATAACCTTGAGAAATGCATTTTTCGAGAAAATATTCTGGCTAATTAGAGATTGCTATCCTAAACAGGATAGCAGAGCTATGGCGTTTTTTGGTAGACTGTACGAGAAATATATACAAGATGTAACAGAGAATGCGGTGATAGGTGAATACGAATATATAGATGAATTTTCTTATACTGAAAATGGAAATGCTAAAAAATCTTCAGATGTATATATCAAAAAGGAAAATGAATTACTAGTTGTAGAAGCAAAAGGCTTTTCGGTTTTACTTGATTGTATGATAAAAAATGAAAGAGTTGATGATAACAATAAGAAGTTATTTGTTGATCCAATTCTACAAGCAGATGCTAGTCTTACTTCAGTATTAGATAAGAAAACAGAGTTTGAAGATGTCGAAACAGCATATATAGTTTCGGTGACAATGGACAATATTAATGCTGTTCCAAATTACTACAATTCGATACACAATGAAATTAGTGAGAATAAAAAATGTGCTGCTGTAAAATACTTTTATAATTTGAATATAGAAGAATATGAGATGTTGCTGTATTTGATGGAGTGCGGGAATGACATTTTTTCATTACTTAAAGAATACTTTGATAGTTCTAAACTAAAACCGTTTAGCACGTATATTCAAGATAAGTATTCTGATATTGGAATGACAAAATTCATGAAAAAATATTATAAAGATGCAAGTGACAAAATGAAATCTTTACTATTTAGTTAGTGGATAGTATTCTTTAGATATTGGACCAGTTGTTCGTACTCTTGTTAGAAAAAAATGTGAATTTGGCTTAGTGGATAAAGTGTTCGTACCTAGATGTACTTGCTATCCTCTCGAGCCATTGTGAGACTGTAGTTAAACTTATTAGAGAATAACAGGACTTCAGCTATTTATATGATTTTATAAAGGTGGATTTGCCACTGTAATTATTTTCTGTGGAAAGTCGGTGGTAAATTTATTTACAATACTTTCGAAAATATCTACTGTTTGAGTAAAAAGATGCTAGTTATGTTGACTAAATTTTTTTATTGAGATATAATGACTTTTCGAACTAATAAAGTCATTTAGTTTCGAAGGGAGTGTAACAAACGCCTAAAATATTTGATGAAAATAATAAGACTATTATAAAAGAAAACCTTATGAAATTAGGTTTGGAAGCATTAGAAAATGGTGGGTATAAAGCAGCTTCTATAGAAGCTATTGCACGCCAAGCAGGAATTGCTAAAGGTACTTTCTACAATTTCTTCCAATCAAAAGAAAGTTTTTTTTTTGAAATAATGCTTTTAATGCGAGATAAGAATAGACAAGAGTTTTTTGAGCTTATATCTGATAAAGCCAATTTGAACAAAGAAAGTTTTGAGGATTTTTTGTTCAGACGATATGCGATTAGTAAGAATATATATCACTATTTTACAACTGATGAATTGAACATCATATTCAGAAAAATGCCTGAACAGCTATCAATAACTAATATTGATAGTACAAATTTCGCTACAGAATTATTTTCACATATTGAAAGTATAAATACAGAAATAAATAACGAAGTGGTAGTAAATATTATGAATATTATGGGGTCTTATTCAGCAGATAAAGAGTCATTGTATGTAGGAAGCCGTGAAGATACAATTAGATTTTTAGCAAAGTCATTGGCTAGTTATATTTTTGAGGAGGGGAATTAATCATGAATACATATAACCAAATCAAAAGTAAATATCCAAAAGAAGAAATGATGATTAATGGAAGTCTTTTCCCTTACAGATATTACAAAAATGAAAATGCAGACAAAACCATTGTTCTATTAACTGGTGGGATTGGGCTATCCGATTTGATGCTATTCCATTTTGATGAATTTACCAAGTCATATTCCGTATTATCGTTTGACTACCCTATAGCTTACTCAACAAATCAAGAATTGGTTGACGCCATAGCTAAATTATTAGGGAAGCTTAATATAAAGGCATTTTTAGTGGGTCAATCGTTAGGTGGTTTTATTGCTCAAATGCTCGCACAACAATATCCAAAAGTTGTTGAAGGTTTGATATTGTCAAACACTGGTATATTATCTGTTGATTTAGATGACGAAGGGTCAAAATGCTTTTATGACATGATGAAGAGAATAGACAAGTCTTTAATCTTAATTAAGATGATGCCATTTAATTTTATGAAGAAAAATATTAAAAAATCTGTGATGAAAAAAACTGGTCAACAGCTATCACCTAAAGAGCAGGTATTGATGGAAGAGTTATGCGACGAAATGGTGAAAACCCTCACAAAAGACTATGAAATCCACATGACTTTATTGTTAAAAGATTTGCTAAAGTATTGTAATATGAAAGCTAACAATTTTACTCGTTTTAAAGGAAAAGTTTTGTTGATACTTTCAGACGATGATGATATTTTTAATGACAGTGTTAAACAAACACTCATTAATATTATGCCAAATCCACCAGTGATTACTGATATTCGAGGTGGGCATCTTGCTTTGCTGTTAAAAATGGATAAATATATTCAGTGTATTACTGATTTTATAAGTCATGTAGATTAGTTCAATGTTATAAAGTAAGTTATCTAACAGATAAAAAATGTTGATTGATAGGTAGTTAATGGTATGTTCCAAATAGAAATACAGGTAATACGGTGGTTTAAGAATAGCCGTTTCAATACCACCGTATTTTTATCCAGATATCATAGTAGATAAGTAAGTAATTTTAGTGATAAAATCCAAGTATTTATAGTTCTCTGTTCAATAAGTTACCTCTTTAAATGTATATTTAAAACATATTATCAATAATACAAAAATTAATCGAAAATGAATAGTTCCTCAATTGGTGCATCCACTATTCTT
This sequence comes from Clostridioides sp. ZZV14-6150, assembly GCF_020657875.1. Classification (NCBI taxonomy): domain Bacteria; kingdom Bacillati; phylum Bacillota; class Clostridia; order Peptostreptococcales; family Peptostreptococcaceae; genus Clostridioides; species Clostridioides sp. ZZV14-6150. Next base: position 83,392 of record NZ_JAGWDA010000014.1, read on the forward strand.
GATATATCTATTGCCAATTTTAGAGAAGGATTATATTTTCCTGTTTCTAAACGCATAATAGTTTCTCTTCTAACCCCAACTTTTTCTGCTAATTGTTCTTGAGTTAATTCTTTTAATTGTCTATATTTTTTAAGATTACAAATAAATTTCGCCATATTATTTTTCCTCTAACATATAAAGTTTTATCGCATAAACATTTAATGTAACTGCATATGCAATGGATAACAAAACACACATTAATTCAACATTTCTAGATATAATAGTAATACACCATAAAATAAATAACTCTATAATAGCAAATTGTCCTGTAAATGCCATGGCCGATTTTTCATCTTCTATATATCTTTCATCTGCCTGATCACCATTTATTTTCGCTATAATAAAGTTGGCGAAAAAAGCAAAAAAACCAATATACATAAGGTCAGAAAAATTGCCAGATGAAAAATATCTAAAACTTAAGAATCCAAGAAAACCACAAAATCCCATGAAAAATTTTTTCTTAATCATTTTTTTCCTCCTTAATATTTTTTAAGAGATATATTTATCACTTTATGATACAAATATATCTCTAATACCATTTTTTGTCAATGGTAAAAACCATTGGAAATGTGTTTAAATGACGAATTTAAAGACTTTGTTTAATTGATAGATAGAATAGAAGATAGTAACTAGATGTAGAAGGTAATAACTAGATACAGTTACATCCTTTTAATGTTCAATATATACTACTAATCTTAATATATCTTAATGTTCTTATATATTTTGCCTATATTATTTTGTAAACAAAAAGGAATTTTAAATAAAAATATAAAGTCTAGTATTTATATAATCAATATTATAAGTATAAATTGATTAATATTTTATCTATACATTAATTATTTTAATATTAATATTAATTATTTTAATATATATATTGACTTTATTAATTTTTTGATTTATATTATAGATATTAGATGGAAAGAAGGTGATATGATGTATCAAGTTATCAGCCGCTGTCCTGTCTGTGGAAGAAAACTTAAAGTTGTCAAGCTACAATGTGAAAACTGTGATACAGTGATTGAAAATGATTTCTGCCTCAGTGCATTTGACTATCTATCTGTAGATGATTTATTCTTTGCAGAAACATTTTTAAAATGTCGTGGCAATATAAAAGAAGTGGAAAAAGAATTAAAGATTTCTTATCCAACTGTTCGTTCTAGGTTAGATGATATTATCCAAAAGCTAGATGGTAAACCTAATGTAACATCATCTTCTGATTCACATAAAAAAGAGATTTTAGATGCACTGGAAAAAGGAGAAATCTCTCCAGCAGAGGCATTAGAGCAAATGAAAGAAAATAAATGAAGCTCTATCTCTATCCCTGATAATAGCCAGAAGTAGTCACCAAAATACGAGGCTATTTCTGTTGGAATGGATGCAGAAGAGCAGAAATGAGGAAAATAATATGGATGAAAAAATGAGAATTTTAACAATGGTAGAGGAGGGAAAGCTCTCTGCCAAAGAGGCAATTGATTTGATTGATGCATTAGAAGAAACTACACCTCAAGAGGAGTTTACGAATTATTCAGAAGACTTTGATAGTCAAGCTTTTACCAAACAAAGCAGTACTTCATATGAAAATAAGATGTTGAAGATTATTGTGGATACTCCAGAGGGTGATAAAGTAAATGTGCAACTTCCTGTAAAGATTATACGTCAAATATTGAAAATGACAGGTAAGTTGCCAATTAAGAATGAAGATTTGCAAGGTATAGACCTAGATGCTCTTACTACCTCTATTCTTGAATGTCTGGATAATGAAACACTTGGAAATATCGTAGAGGTTGATTCGGCTGATGGTACTACAGTTAAAGTTTTTATAAAATAATACTAGGAGAATAGATTTATGCGCATTATTGTCCGCTCAAAAGAAACAAATTTGTGGTTACCCATACCACTGTTCTTAGCAAATACTGCAGTTCTTTTGTTGCCAGAATCGGTTATTGCAGAGATTAAAAAATCACTTCCAGAGCCATATCAGGAAGTCATTACCAAAAAATTTCTACAGGAACTCGTTCGAGAGTGTCAGTCTGTTCTTAAACAGTACAAGGGACTTGAGATTGTTCATGTGGAAACTCAGGATGGCACTTTTGTATCCATTCGCTTATAAAGTAGTGTTTATTTTGTATATTACTATTATTTAGAGAACTTACATTTATTTAGAGCACTCACATTTGTTGACTTAAAAAATACAAAAAGCATGTCCGTTTTTTACAATATTTTTTTCTGGTACAATGTTATAATCTATGTACTAATTTTAATGGAGGTAACTTATGAAATATGCAGGTTGTTTATTTGCAGTAAAAGATATTAAAATTGCCCGTAAATTCTATGAAGAATTATTTGATTTAAAAGTTATTGTTGACTATGGAAAAAACATTGTATTTGAGGGTGGGTTAGCATTACAAGAAGACTTTGATTGGTTGACAGGAATTTCAAAAGAAGATATGAAGAGCAAAGAGAATAACTGTGAAATATTTTTTGAAGCAGAACATTTTGAAGAGTTTATATTAAAACTAAATAAAAGAAATGATGTTACTTTACTTCATGGTGTAGAAGAAGCACCATGGGGGCAAAAGGTAGTTCGAATTTATGACTTGGATAACCATTTAATTGAAATAGGTGAGTCCATGAAATCAGTAGTTAATAGATTCCAAGAACAAGGTATGAATCTTACTGAAATAGCTACAAGAATGGATATAACTATTGATGATGTTAATCAAATTTTACAAGGCTAAATTATGGCTGATTAAGTAAATCTGAATATCAAATTAAGTAAGTCTGAATATCAAAATATAAAACAGTAAATTCTCATGATTTGCTGTTTTTTATATGCATAATTAAAGAAATGATATGATAATCATTAAAAATACACTAAACTAGGAAAAAAGAAATCTACAAAAGAATGCTTTATAATTGTTTATATTATAGTCAATTTTATTTTTAAGTAACGATTATATATAATCTAATATTAATTATAATACTTAATAAAATAATCTGTGAATAGTAAAACAGAGCTTATTTGGACACTATGTTTAGTAGTATGTTAAAACAAGCTCTTTGTGGTACATATTAAAATATTTAGTTCTCATAAGTATGAACTATCAGACCTATAATTTTCACGAGTTTAACTATCAGACCTATAAATAGAAGTTTAATCACGCTGAAATAACTGAATAACTCCCTCTAAATGGTTATACATTGATGTATAACCTAAATTAGCATCTTTACTATCAAAAGCCATCATTATCTCATGATGATGACTAATCATATCTTGAAGTGAGTTTCTATATTTAAAACCAAAGTATTGGTTAGAAGACACAGTTTTAGGTATTAGTTCATAATACTTTATAAAAATTGGATTGTGAGAAGCTAAAATTATTTCTTTGTGAAATTGCAGGTCAGCATCATAACATTCTTCTATTAAGCCTTGAGAAACTTTGTCTAGTTCTTCTACAGATTTCAAGTAAGCATATCTTATTCTTTGAAGTTCTTCAGAGGTAGCATTTAAGATGGCTAACTTAGTGGCTTCACTTTCTATAAGTTGTCTTGCTCTTAAAGATTCAACATAAAATTCTTGTATATTATGATTTTTATAAACTTCGTTATCAGAAAAAAGGTCAACTTTTTTAAATCCTTCAACTATGGGACTTGAATAGGGAATAGACCTAAGTATTCCTTCTTTACAAAGTTTGTCTATAGCATTCCTTACAGGAATTCTACTTATATTAAATAATTCAGCAATCTTTCTCTCGCTTGGCAATTTACTATTAACTTTAAAAGTTCCATTTAGAATATTTTCTTTAATATAATCAATAATTTGTTCAGTGGCATTTAAATTTATCATAAAAACTCCTAAACATATAATTTTTTTATGATTGTATTATATCATAGTTAAGAGTTAAATTTAATTTTTTATAGTATGTATAAGACAATATGGAAGCAATTACAGCAATAAAAGCTAAAATAAAATAACCATATTGTATTGAAATATAATCTGATATTTTACCCACTAGCATTGGAAATATAGACATTCCTATAGCATAAACTGCTTGAAAAAACCCCATTGCAGTAGATTTTTGATACTTTGGTACATTTTTCATAGATTCGCTAGTAAGGTAAGAAAGAAGTATGCCCGTAGATATTCCTGGTAACGATTGTAGCATAAATATTATATTAATACTTTTTACTGTTGGAACTAGAAAGCAATAAACTGAAATCAAAAAAAACACTGAGGGAATCCAAAATTTTGGTCCATGTTTTGTACAAAATTTAGTAGAAGCAAATCCAGAAGATACAACAGCACATACCATATAAAATATAGAAGATAAGCCTATAATGGTGGAGCTAGAGCCTAGTTCTTTAAGAATTTGAGTAGTAAATGACATTGTTGTAGACATTTGGATGCCTTGTTGAATCAATGCCATAAAAGAAAAAAATACAAGTCTTTTATCTTTGCATATAGATAAATAATTCTTAAATGGTATTTTTTCGGTTGTTTTTCTTGAGTGATGATTTTTTACATTTAAGGCTAGAAGAGTACCAATGATTGAAGATATTACGCTCATAATACACAAATTTACCATTCCTAATTTTTCATAAAATAAGGTACTCATGACAAATCCAATTAACATTCCTAGGTTGTTTACCAATATTATCGTACTTGTAGCTTTTTGTTGATGTTCTATGGAAAAAAAATCAGTGTAGTGAACCATGTAAGAAATCCAAGTCGATGATGCTATTCCAGATAAGATATTAGCTATAAGAAATCCTTCTCCTCTAGGAGAAATAACTCTTATCAGAGATGCTAAACCAGCGAATAAAATTCCTGATAGTATAAATAGTTTATGCTTATTTACGGAATCTGCAAAAACTCCAACAGGAAGTCTTAGTAAGCATTGTGAGATTCCATATGAGCCTATTATTATACCAATCATGTTTGTAGATACGTTACATATACTTAAATATGGATTTTGAAAAGGTATGTATACGTATTGTGAAAACCAGAAAAATACAACAATAGAAAGTAAAAGTAATTTTTGATTAAATATTTTTTTCATATTATCCTCCAAGTGGTATATTTATAATGGAAATAATATACCATTTTGTTTATTAAATCAAGTATTTTAAAATTTAAAAAATAAATTTCAATATAACAATAAGAATTATTTGTTGAAAAATTATATTTTATAGTTGAATTAAGAAAAAGCTTATGTTACTATAAAGTTAACAAATTTGAATATTACAGTAGACGTGTTACTGGTGATGCAGGCAAGATCGAATCAATTTTTATAGGTTACCTATATAGTACTATGGGTATAATCTATTTATTTGGTTCGATTTTTTTGTTTAATTGGCCATAAAAACAAAGAGCCTATAATTGAAGATGGAGGATTTATATATGGAGTATAAAAAAGTAGCTCAAGAAATTCTACAAAATGTAGGTGGAAAAGAGAATATAAATGAAGTTACTCACTGTATGACAAGACTTAGATTCAAAGTTAAAAGTACTTCTAAGGTTAATAAGGATGAGTTATCCAGAACTGAAGGAGTAATAACTGTTGTAGAGAGTATGGGTCAGATACAAGTTGTAATTGGTAATAAAGTAAAAAAGGTGTATGATGAGGTTGTAAAAATGGTACCTCAATCAAGTGAAATAGATAAGAAAAGTGGAAATGAAGAAAAACAAGGTATCATGAACTCTATATTATCTGCTGTAGCTGGAATATTTACACCTACAATACCTGCTATAGCAGGGGTTGGTATGATTAAAGGTATTTTATCAGTTCTTGCTATGTATTATATGAATAAAAATGGTGTAGATATAAAAGAGACTCAAAGTTATATTATTCTAAATGCTATGGCTGATTCTATATTCTATTTTATGCCTATCATACTAGGGTATACTGCGGCTAAAGTGTTTAATGCAAATAAAATAATATCTATGGTATTAGGGGCAACACTTTGTTATCCAACTTTTACAGCTTTGATGGCAGGAGAAGAAACAGTTAGATTTTTAGGCTTGGCAGTAACAAAGGCCACATATACATCATCTGTTATTCCAATAATTATTGCTATATGGGCTCTTTCATATGTTGAGAAAATACTGGAAAAGTATATACCTGAAGTAATTAAAATAATAATGGTTCCAACTTTATCATTAGTTATAATGTTACCTGCAACATTATTCTTATTTGGACCAATTGGGATATACGTAGGAAATGTTATAAACTTTGTTTACAAGTATATTTATGAACTAAGTCCTGCATTGTGTGGAGCATTCATAGGTGGATTATGGTGTGTATTGGTTATATTTGGTGCACATAGAGCACTACTACCAATAGGTATAAGTGATGTTGCTCAAACAGGAAGACAGAATTTATTGGCTTTTGCAGGAGCTGCAAACTTCTCGCAAGCAGGAGCTACTCTAGGGGTATTCTTTAAAACTAAAAATCAAGGATTAAAGACAATCTCTATGTCTGCAACTATAACGGCACTATTTGGTATAACTGAGCCTGCAATATATGGTGCTAATCTTAGGTTAAAAAAACCAATGGTATGTGCTGTAATATGTGGTGCAATCGGAGGTGGCATAATGGGAATGGGTGGCTCTTATGGTAACGCATTTGCAAACCAAGGTGTTTTAACTATACCTGTATATGCTGAAGCAGGAGCGTTAGGTTTTTTAAGTTATCTAGGAGGCTGTGCTATAGCATTTTTTGGTTCAGCAATTTTAACTTATTTGGTTGGGTTTGAGGACTTAGAAGAATCTTCTAAAGGAAATAGCTCTACTATAAAAGTAGAAACAAAAGATGGCGTTATTGATATAACTTCACCTGTGGAAGGAGATTGTATAGAATTATCAGAAGTGAAAGATGATGTATTTGCATCAAAAGCTATGGGAGAAGGTATAGCTGTATTACCTACAAAAGGAGTAATAATAGCTCCTACTGATTGTGAAGTAGCTTCTTTATTTCCAACATTACATGCAATAGGATTAAAGCTAGATAATGGAGCAGAAATGTTAATACATGTTGGAATTAATACAGTAGAGTTAAATGGAAAACACTTTGTAAAACATGTTAATCAGGGCGATTTAGTTAAAAAAGGTGCTAAACTGATAACCTTTGATATAGATGAAATAAAAAAAGCTGGATATGATGTAACTACACCAGTTATAGTAAATAATACGTTTGATTTTGCGCAAGTGATTTCTTGTAAATCTAGTCATGTATCTACAAATGATAAAATAATTTCATTAGTTAATAATTAAGTTGATTAGAACTATAAAGATTAACTCAGCGTAATAAATTAATAAATAAAACGATTAAAAAATTAATATAAAGGGAGTGACATTTATGAATACAGGATTTCCAAAAAATTTTTTATGGGGAGCATCATCTTCAGCATTTCAAGTGGAAGGAGCTTGGGATAAAGACAATAAAGGAAAAACAGTGGCTGATTACAATTCTTTTAAAAAGTCTCACTTGCAAGCAGACACTAAAGTAGCATCAGATTTTTATCATAATTATGAAGAAGATATTGAATTGATGAAAGAATTAGGAATGAAAACTTATCGTTTCTCAATTTCATGGGCAAGAATAATTCCAGATGGTGAAGGAGAAATAAACCAAAAAGGGCTAGATTTTTATAATAAAGTAATAGATAAATTAATAGAGTGTGACATTGAACCATTCGTAACTTTATATCACTTTGACCTGCCATTTACACTAGTGGAGAAGTATAATGGTTGGGAAAGTAGAGAGACTGTTTATGCTTTTGAAAGATTTGCCAAAGTATGCTTTGAGCACTTTGGAGATAGAGTGAAATATTGGCAACCTCATAATGAACAGAATTTAATAGTTAGAGTAGAAGAGAGAATTAATATATACAATGAAACAGACCCATGGAAGATAGATAAAATGCGTGCTCAAATGGATTATAATCTTTGTTTAGCCCATGCATTGGCTGTTAATGCATGCCATGAAATGATAGAAGGAAGCAAGATTGGAGCAGCAGTATCATCATCTGTAACATATCCTCTTACATCTAAACCAGAAGATGTATATGCTGCAAGAATGAATGATAACTTTAAAGTGTACTACATGCTTGATATGCATTATTATGGAGAATATCCTGGGTATTATATGAATTATCTTGAGAAAAGAAATATAGTTCCTCATATGGAAGATGAAGATAAAGAAGTACTTAAAAAAGCTAAAATGGATTTTATAGCTGTAAATTATTATAGAACAAACTGTGCAGAGGCTTTACCTGAGGATTCACAACATCCATTTGGGTTAAGAGAAGGAACAGTTGACTTTAGTATGTATGGATTATTTAAAATGTCGCTAAATCCTAATCTAAAGGCTTCAGAGTATGGTGCATCAATAGATTCATCAGGTCTTAGAGTTGCATTAAATGAATATTGGCAAAGGTATCACTTACCTGTTATAATAACGGAGAATGGGCTTGGAGCTAAAGATGTCCTTGAAGATGGTAAAATTCATGATGACTATCGTATAGATTATTTAAACAGTCACATAAATGCATGCAAATTAGCTATTGAAGATGGTGTAGAGATGATGGGATATTGTCTATGGTCATTTACAGACCTTTTAAGTTCTTCACAAGGTTTCAATAAACGTTATGGGCTTGTTTATATAAACAGAACAGACCACGAAACTTTAGATTTAAAAAGAATAAAGAAAGATAGTTTTTATTGGTATAAAGAAGTCATAGAGAGTAATGGAATAACAAAATAAATATAATATATTGAGGTTTTTAGTATGTACATTACAAAGGTATTAAATAATTCGTTGCTACTTGCAAAGGATGATAATGACGAAGAAATAATATTGATGGGAAAAGGAATTGGTCATAATTATAAGATTGGGTCTGAGTTAAATAAAGAAGATATAGAAAAAACTTTCGTTCTTCATGATGAAAATATAAAAAAGAGTATTATACAACTTGCATCAGAAATAGATGCAGAATACTTTGGTATAGCTCAAATGATAATCTCATATGGAATAGAAAAGTATAACTTAAAACTTATGAACCATATATACTTGGCTTTAACTGACCACATCGCCTTTGCAGTGAGACGATTTAAAGAAGGTATAATGATTGAGAATTACTATTTGTTTGAAATTAAAGAATTTAATCCAAAAGAATATGATATAGGAAAATATGCGATTACTGTTTTTAAGGAGGTTCTTGGTTTAGAACTACCAGAAGAGGAAATTGGTAATATAGCAGGCCATTTTATAAATGCACAACAAGACAATCCTTATAGTGATAGAAATAAGAGAAGTGCTAAAATTGTAAATGCCATTTTACAAATAATTCATTATCACTTTTCTATTGTATATAGTAAAGAATCCTTTTATTATATGAGATTTGTAATGCATCTAAAGGCCTTTTCTCAAAGATTTCTGTCTAATGAACCATCAAAAGAAAAGATAGATTTTATATATAATCAAGTACGCAAAAATTGTAAAGAAGAATATGAATGTGTAAAAAAAATAGGAGCTTATATATACAAGGAATATTCTAGAGAATTGCCTAGGCAGGAGGAATTATATTTAATGATTCATATTCATAAGATTCTAGGTGAATTAGATGAAAACTGTTAGAATGTTTTAGTATATTAGTAACTTGATAATAAAAATAAGAATTAATTAAATTTAAATAATGGAATTATTTTAAGAGATAGTTGTCAAACTATCTCTTAATTTTATGCAGAAGGTACCTATAAAAGAAGCAATTTAACAAATATGTTTAATCTTAATGTTATTAATATATTAGAAGAACTACAAAGTCAATTTTACTTTTCTTTATGACTTTAAATGATAAATACTAGCTATTTAACAAGTAGAACTATTTTTTATTTGAATTATCCATTATTTTGTATATATCTACTTAAAATAAGAGCACTGTGTGACAAGCATCATAATATTGGTTTTGTTATACTATTAATATAAAAAATGCAACTAAGAACAAAAACTACAAAACAGAGGCTAAGAAATAAAAATAAAATAATGGAGGATATGAAATGGCTAGAATATCTAATATAACGATGGCTGAACAGCCTGAGTATTGCATTTTAGCAATACGAAAAACTATTGACTTTATGGTAGAATTTTCAGAGTTTTCACAGCAAAGTTTTCGAAAAATTTCCAACTATCTAGAAGAAAAGGGAATATTGTCTGCAGGAGCACCAATTGTATGTTTTCATAACATGGACTTGGAAAAATTAGATGTTGAAGTAGGTTTTCCTGTAACTAATCATTCTGTATTTAATCATATGGATACAGAAAATGAAATTTTGCAAAAGATTGTTCCAACACAGAAAATAATAACTGCAATTGATTTAGGACCATATGAACTGCAAGACCCTATACTTGAAGAATTATTTTTGTGGGCGAAGGATAGGGGATATGAACTTCATGGAGATATCTATTATCAGTACTTGAATGATTTAAATCGTCCTGAAAGTGAGTATCTCACTAAAATGATGTTACCTGTTATATAAATAATAAAACAGCATGAAAATTTTAGGAATGTCTGTGGATGCATAGGTTTAACTGTAATAAAAAACAAGTTAACGACCATTTTACTATGAATGGTCGTTAACTTGTTTTTTATATGGATTGTTTATGATATTACAGGTTAAATTGTTATTTAATGAGTGACTGATAGACGTTTTTATTGAAAGTTACTACCTGTTATGCGATAACAAGGACTTGTTAGGGGGATTATTATAGATGATGGATAATTAAATATAGTATTATTTTCTATAAAAATTAGTTACCAAGCTATTTGTGATTATCTAACATTTGATTTTACCAAACTATAATTATGATAAATTGAAATCTTTTCTAAAAAATGCATTATTTATCTATGAGATAGCTATTGTAATTTATATTCCTTTAAATATTTATAATGGATATTTTTCAATGAATAATTTATTGCCTAATATTATTAAGGACATAGTATTTGATGGGACTTTATATCATTTATGGTATCTTCCTGCATCAATTATTGGAGCAAGTATTGCATATTTTCTTGTAAAAAAATTAGGTTTAAAGTACTCATTTGTAATTACTATTATTCTTTACGTAATTGCTATATTTGGTGATAGTTATTATGGCTTTTCAGAAAAATTACCATTATTAAAGAATTTATATGAGTATGTTTTTGAAGTATCAGATTATACACGAAATGGTGTGTTTTTTGCCCCTGTATTTTTCATACTTGGAGGGATAGTAGCTAATAAATATAATTACATGTCACCTAAAAATAGCTTGATTGGATTTCTTATATCATTCTTACTTATGTTTTGTGAAGGAATTCTTTTACATAAACTAGGGGTACAACGTCATGACAGTATGTATATTATGTTATTGCCATGTATGTATTTCTTATTTACAGCTTTAACATTTTTGAAAGGTCCTCGAGCTAGGTTATTGCGAACATCATCATTAATCATTTATATTCTACATCCATTAATATGTCTTAAAAAAAATAAAAAGTTATTTACATAAAAGGTGAACTTTTGATAGAGTCCACCTTTCTATTTTTTTGACCTATAAAAAATAATATACTGAAATGTTACAACAGAAACCCACCCTATGCCAGTAGCAAATGCAATCGTCTTTAAACCAAATTGTTGAATAAACAAATAAGAAAGAATAACGCGAATTGATATATGTAAGATAGTTCCAATCACAGGAATATTTACTTTTCCACTTCCTCTATACCATCCAACAAATGAACTCCCTATAAAACACAAAACATACAAAATAGCGATAGTTTTCATGTACTCTATGCCATTTATCATAATTTTATTATTAGCATTATTCATCATAAATTCAATAGTAGTCTTTGCAAAGAAATACATTATCAAAGATAATCCAATTCCTAGACACACTAGGATAATCAATCCTGTATAAAATCCTTGTTTTGCTCTTTTTCTATTTTCATTTCCAGTATTTTGTGCGACAAATATAGAAATAGCCTCAGCACCACTATCACCAAAAGAATTAGCAAAGCCTTCAATTCTTGTAGTAGCAGTATATGCTGTAATCATGTCTGTCCCCATTAGATTTACAGCTCCCTGTACTAGTAATTTTCCAATATATAAACTGGATTGATGAAGAGCTGAAATTAGACTATAGGATATAGTTAATTTTAGTAATTTCCATTCAAACTTCATATCTTCCCTTCCAAACAAAAGAAATGAAATGTTTTTTCTTATATAAGTAAAGCAAAGAATGGATACAAGAGTCTGTGAAAGTACAGTTGCAAAAGCTGCTCCTTGAATTCCAAAATCACATACTGCAACAAAAATTATATCTAAGATAGTATTTATTATCATTGAAAACATTAAGATAATTAGAGCAGCTTTAGTATTTCCAACAGCTCTCAAGGCTACTGATAATAAATTATAAAAATATGTTGTGATAAATCCACAAAAAATAATATTTAGGTATGATATCGCAATACTTGAAACTTCTTGTGGTGTATGAATTAGATTTACTGAAACTCCTACACCTAAAGGTGTAGGGTTCTTAGGTACTATATGAATTTCTACAATACTCTCAGTTATAATGAATCATGACCTACAACATATTATCACTAATCATATTCCCTAAAACTTTTATTAACAAAGTATCTGTTGATACCATTAACGTTAACATTAGGTTCATTTCTCAACCTGTATAGTTTTTATATCCCCATACTAGATATTAATTTATAACCATTTGATTTTATCTTTTTTAATCTATTTATTTCTTTGTCATGTAGTATTTTAAAGTTATCATATGTGTTAATACACAATTCTCTGTTGATTGATTTTAAATCTTCATTAACATTCATTATTAAAAATGCAGAATAGCAATCTCTTTGAATATCCATACCATTATTCCATCTATCTTTTAATTCCTTCTTATTGTACTCATCTGAAAAGTGATTATATTGACTAGCCCTACATTTAGCAGTATCTATCTTATATAATTTTTCTCCACTCCATTTTAACTTGTTATCTAACATATTCAAAAACATTGATGGTGCTTTATTTGCTAATGATTTTCCAAAACGTTTCTTCTTATTGATTCTACCAGTCTTTTCATTAATAGTAGTATCCTTTGCTCTAGTTTGAAGTCTTTTATAACTCATCGTTTCAACATAAAACTTATCACCTAAATTTAGTAATTTGTTAATTAACACATAATGGTCTTGCTTTCTTATTTCAGCCTGCTTTCTATATAACTCTTTTCTTAGTGTTTTTAATTTAATATAGTGATTACTAAATATCCACTTATCTCTATTTCCTTGTTTTATAGTACCATTATCATTGAATTTATTAGGATTAGTTGCACGTTTACTTCTATCCATTTTTCGTTGAATTAATTTTAATTGCCTATATATATTATTAACATTAGGGGCTAACTCCAATAACTTAACATCGCATTTACTAGATATAGCTATAGTTTGAGTTCCAATATCTATACCTACATTACTTAAACCAATTTGCCCTTTTATTTTTCCTTGATTGGTTGTTTTTTTAGGTGGAACTCCTTGTAAAGCTAATTGTACATACCATTTAGTCCTACCTTTAATTTCTTTTTTAAGTATTCTACAATATTTTATTTTATCTTGAATTGCCCTTTGAGCATAGTTGTCATTGTTCTTTATTATTACTGGAATAGTCATTTTATTAAATTTAATAATACCATCTTTGTAGCTAATACCAGTTGAATTTTGTTTCCCTTCTATTGACGTTAATTCATTATATCTAATATAATTAACCCGTTTAGCTTGATGATATATGTACTTACTAAAAGCATTAAAACATCTTGTAGCTATCTTCTGAGATATGGCAGAATGTAGTTTATAATATTTACAAATAGGTTTAACAAAATTATGAAGTGAATACTCTGTTAAATTATATTTTTTATTAATATCACTAAATATTCTATTTCTATCTTTGCCCTTATATTTGCAATTTGCTTGATACTCCTTAGATTCTATCATGTGGTTATATCTTTTAAATAGCTCTGATAAACATGAATTATATACTTTTCTATACTTATCAAAAATATTACATATAATATCTTCTTGAAACTTTTCTGTTTTTAATTGCAATGTTAATATATAATTTGACATAGTGTTCACCTCACTTTCTAATATCTTGTTTTCTGATTTTCTACATATTTTTTAATAGTTTCACTACATACATTTTCTTCTGTAGATACAAAATAGCTTCTAGTCCATAAACTAGGCATTTTTGATAATTCAATAAATTCTTCTCTTAATATTTTACTTGTATAACCTTTTATATTTTGCATTATATCAGAAGGACTTAAAGTTGGAAGGCTATTTAAAAACATGTGTGTATGGTCTTTATCACATTCGATTGCAATAATTTCAATATCAATCTCTTTACACTTATTTTTAACCAATGTTTTAAATCTATCCTCTAAGCCTTCTATATTAAATATTTTTCTTCTGTATCTAGGACAGAATACAAAATGATAATTAATTAAACTAACAGTTGTTTGAGTTTTTCTATATTTATTCTCCATATACTTATATTAACATTTTATGTGTATGTGTTAATGCTTTTTATACATTATTTATGCTATCCATCCCACGCCTAAAGGAGTGGGCTTTCCGCACTAAGTTGTAAACTTTTACAACTATCATTCTTATGAAGCATACGATTATGTTTCCAAGGGTGAAGTTGATATAGCCCTTATTTCAGATGATATGTTTTTTAATAACATAGAAACAATACCAATATTTAAAGAAGCCATGTTACTGGTAACAAGTTATGGCTCAAAATACAATGGGGAATTGCACCCATCTGTTTTAGATGTTGCGGATGAAATAAGACTTCCATGGAATCCTGAATATGATTTGTGGCATAATTTTTGGTTTCGCTCAACTCTTCAACCTAAAGTATTTTTAGACCAGATGTCTCTTTTAGAATATTTTATGAGACAAGAAAATGTATGGGCAATTGTGCCAGTGTCAGTAGCATATCATCTTAAGGAAATATCTAATATTGAAGTACATTATATAAAGGATGCACCACCAGATAGATTTATTTACTACTTAGTTAAAGAATCTAATAAACAGGAAACAATAGACAAATTTTTAGCTTTATTAAACGAAAATCTATTGCAAATTAAAGGATTGGAGTCTTTAATTAAAGAATAGAAGAAAAGATAGTAAATTTAAAAGTTGAAATTTTATTTTAAGCTAAATAAATTAAGTGTATATTTAAAAATAAAGAAGTATCTATATAAAGAAGAGTATTTCAAGAGAATATTAAGAATCTCAAATGAAATACTCTACTTTACTTTTTTATGATTATATTATATGAAGAAGTGGATATTATTAAGTTAGGAATATGTAAGAAAATTTGAAAATAGGTTATAGGATGAGATAGACGTATAAACAATAATTTTTACATTATAAAAAAGAGCAAGATTTATTAAATATGACTAAGAAGTAACTGATATAATGTCTCATGGATAAAAGGAGGAGAGCTGCAATGTTTTATAAAGTAAATAATGTTATAACTGCTATTGATTATATAGAGGAACATTTATCAGAAAAGCTGGATTTAGATATAGTTGCTAATGCTGTTCATTATTCAAAATATCATCTACATAGAACTTTCACAACTTCTGTTGGTTTGACAATGCATGATTATATAAAACGAAGAAAACTCACAGAGGCAGCAAAACTATTAGTATTTTCTAAAAAATCGATTATTGAAATTGCATTGATAGCTGGCTATGAAAGTCAACAAGCATTTACTTCTGTATTTAAAGATATGTATAAAAAATCTCCAAATAAATATCGAAAAGAACAAGAATTTTATCCTTTGCAGCTAAGATTTGTTTTGAAAAAAGATAATTTATTTTCAAAAAATATATTGGAATTAGAAAAAGATATTACACTTGCTAAGATATCTGATATACCATTATGGATGAATTTAGTCAGATTGGTTATAGATGGCTTTCCAAATTTACAGGAGGAAGAGTATATCTCTCAATTAAAACAATATATTTTGGAAGAAAGAGCCTTGATATTAAAATTTAATAACATTACTATTGCAAATATGATATTTAATAAAGAAACTGGAAGTATTGACTTTTTTGGAATACACCCTCAATATCGTAATTCAGATATTGCACAGGTGTTTCTGAAAAAGGTTATTGAGAATTTTTTGATAGATACATCTATCTCAATCACAACTTTTAGAGAAGGAGATAAAGCTGATACAGGACATCGGAATATGATAAAGAAGTTAGGTTTTGCAGAAGCTGAATTACTGACTGAATTTGGGTATCCTACTCAAAAATTTGTTCTGTCTTCTGAAAATGATAAAGACAATGAATAGTACTAATGAGCTAACTAAATTTGAACCAAAGAGCAAGAATGATTAAAAAATTTAAAGTTCAATTCAGTATAATGATTTAAGATAATACTCAGTTGACAAGGAGGGTTCAAATGTCTAAAAATCAGCAATTAGAAAGTTGTAATTCTATCACATCTGTTTCTAAACATAATATATCTGAACAAAAGATAGAGTTAAAAACATCTTTTCCAGATGAGATTTCATATCTTATAGATATAAATAACAAGTTGGATAATGCTTTGGAGAAAGCAGAAAATTCAGTTGATAAACTTGATAAAGATTACATGGATGCTAAATTATATATGGTAAAGAATCGTGGAGAGATAGACCCACATGAAATGTTTCAGAATGAACTGGCACTAAAGCAAATAGATAGTTATGGGGCTTTTATGGTAAAAGTTCGAGATAAGATTGCTAAAATGAAAGATTCGCCATATTTTGCTAGGATAGATTTTAAACTAAAAGATGAAGATGAAGATTCAAAGTATTATATTGGTCGATTTGCATTTGATTATGAAAATGAACTTCTAATACTCGATTGGCGTTCTCCAATGGCCAGTATGTTTTATGATTGTGAGATAGGGCCAGCAGGGTATAATGCACCACTAGGATGGATAGATGGAGAAATAACACGTAAACGACAGTTTAAAATTAAAAATGGAACACTGGAATATGTACTTGAAAGTTCTATGAATATACAAGATGATATTCTTCAACAGGAACTTAGTAATACTTCAGATGAAAAGATGAAATCCATCATTTCAACAATACAAAAAGAGCAAAATCAAATTATTAGAAATGACAAGGCTGACACTCTCATTATTCAAGGAGTAGCTGGTTCTGGAAAAACATCTATAGCATTACATCGAATTGCTTTTCTTCTTTATCGATTTAAAGATAAGATATCAGCAAATAATGTAATTATTCTATCACCTAATAAAGTCTTTGGTGACTATATTTCTAATGTACTTCCTGAGCTAGGAGAAGAACCCCTATGTGAATTAAGTTTTGAAGATATAGCCGAAGTTCAATTAGAACGAATTATTGATTTTGAAGGAGAAAAAGATTCTCTGGAAATAAATGATGTACAATGGGATGAAAGAGTACGTTTCAAGTCTACACTTGATTTTTTAAAGCTTATGGACAAATACATAAAGCAAATGCCAAATATGGTCTTTATTCCTAAAGATTATACTTTTGGAAGTTTTACAGCTACAAGTGACTGGATACGAAGAAGATTTGATGCATATAACAAATATCCAGTTAAGCAAAGACTGGAGATGGTAGCAGAAGATATTCATTATAGATTTGAATCAGATAATATTATGGAAGAAGACTTACCAAAAGTAAAAAATATACTGAAAAGTCTAAATGGAATGCTAACAATAAAAAATACTCTGGTACTGTATAAGGACTTCTTCAAACAGATGAATATTCAAGATATGTTTGTAATGCCATCAAAGAAGACTCTGGAGTGGGCAGATGTGTATCCATTTATATATCTTCATGCTGCCTATGAAGGATTACAAGAAGACAAAGTGATAAGACACATTGTTATTGATGAAATGCAAGATTATACTCCTATTCAATATGCTGTAATAAACTTGCTTTTCAAATGTAAAAAGACTATCCTTGGAGATTTTGGACAACTAATCAACCCTAATCATCTACATACGTTAGATGATATGGTGCAGATTTATGATGGTGGAGAGCTAGTAATGTTAAATAAGAGTTATCGTTCTACTTTTGAGATTATTAATTTTGCCAAGAAAATTCAAAATATAATTTCACTGGAAGTTATTGAAAGACATGGTGAGGAGCCAGTTTTAATTAAATGCATCAATGAACAAGATGAGATAGATAAGATAAAAATGGAGATTGAGCAGTTTGAGGAAAGCAACAATGCTACCCTTGGTATTATACTAAAAACCAACAGTGAGGCTAAAGCAATCTATGATGTTATTAAGCAAGAATATGATGTTAATTTAATATCTCCTGAAAGTTCTAGTTTTGTAAAAGGCGTATCAATTACTTCTATTAAAATGTCAAAAGGGTTGGAGTTTGATGAAGTTGTTATTCCTTCAGTAAATAATAAAACATATTACAATGATTACGACCGTAGTTTATTATATATTGCTTGTACACGGGCTATGCATAGACTTAAGCTTACATACACTGGAAATTTAACGCAGTTGATAGAACTTAATTGAGATATATATAGTTTATATAAGCTTACCTAAGATTACTCTATAAATTATTCAATTATACAAGTTTAACGTTTGTGTATATAATTGTATTTGTTGAAATTTTTTTATTTTACCAATTATTTTGTTAATCATTTTGTTAATTCTATAGATTAAAGTATCTTCTATAGAATTAACAAAATATCAGCAGTACTATTTGAGGTAATTAGAACTGTACAAGCCATAAATAAAATATATAATTATGCATATTCTTATTTCATACTTTAATATATTTTTTTTAAAATGAAAAAGCATTTATTCTGTAGTTTTATTTACACCATTATTCTTATTTTTTTATTGATTTTCTAAGAAAGTCTGATGTTATAGTATTACCTTTTTTATTAAGATTTTTTGCTAGTTTAATTCTTTGACATTCTCCACCAGACAGTGTACTAAGTGGCTGCCCTAAAGTCATATAAGATAATCCTACATCTTTCATAGTTTGTAGTATTTTGCAAAGTTTCTTTTCTGTAAAGAATTCAAGAGATTCATCCACTGTCATAGAAAGAACTTCAACTATATTTTTACCCTTGTACAATTTAGACAGGACTTCTTCATTATATCGAGTACCTTTACAAGCTTCACATGTGTTAACAACAGGGTCCATAAATACCAGTTCTGTAACAAGTACTCCTTTTCCATTACAAATAGGACAAGCCCCTTTAGAATTAAAGCTGAATAAACTTTCGCCAACAGTATTTTCCTTAGCAAAAAGTTTTCTTATTTCATCAAAAAAACCAAGAAATGTAGCTGGCATAGAGCGATTTGTAGTTGTGATAGGGTTTTAGTCAATTTTAATAACATCTTTTTCATATTTTTTTGCAAAAATACGAGAAATCAAAGTACTTTTACCAGAACCAGCAACTCCAGTAACAACTGTCATGATTCCAACTGCTATATCTATATCAACATTTTTTAGATTATGCAAACAAGCTCCTCTAATGGGAAGAAAGCTTTTTGCTTTACGAGTATTAGATTTTAGAGATAATGATAAATTCATAGCTTTTGAAGTAAGTGTATTTGCTAGAAGTAATTCATTATAGGTACCTTGAAATATAATATTTCCCCCATGTTTACCAGCATTTGGGCCAATATCTATAATCTCATCGGCTATAGATATGACATCTTTATCATGCTCTACTACCAAAACTGTATTTCCTCTGTCTCTAAGTTTTTTTAATAATTGATTCATACAATATACATCTCTTGGGTGCATTCCAGTGCTGGGTTCATCAAAAATATAAGTTAGACCTGTGAGACTACTTCCCATATAGCGTACAAGTTTTAATCTCTGGGCTTCTCCTCCAGATAGAGAAGTTGATTCCCTATTTAGATGTAAATAAGGAAGTCCAATATCAATCATTCTTTTTAAGCCATCAGTAAGAGCGTTGACAACTGTTTCAACTTTTTTATCATTTATTTGAGAGAGTAAATTATAAAGTTCAGTAAATTCCATATTACCCATATCTGCTATAGAATACCCTAAAATAGTGCAGTTAAGTGCATCTTTATTTAATCTTTTTCCATGACATTGAGGACATTCCTCATCAGTTATAAGTCTTTCCGACTTTTCTTTGGTGTGTTTGCTCATATTGTTAGTGAAGAATACAAATCGCTTATAGTTCCTACTGTAGAACGTGCATTGCCACCAAGAGGAGACTGGTCCACGATTACAGAAGCAGTTAAATTATCAATCAGTTCTACATGAGGTTTTTTGTATTTTGGAAGTCGACCTCTAATAAATGCTGAATATGTTTCATTCATTTGTCTTTGTGATTCTGCTGCAATTGTGTCAAATACAATACTTGATTTTCCAGAGCCAGAAACTCCAGTAAAGACAATGATTTTGTTTTTGGGAAGTTTAAGTGATATGTTTTTTAAATTATTATGTGTAAGTCCTTTTATTATGATATATGACATAAATACTAAGTCCTTTCTTTATATATTTGAGTAGCGTAATTATATTATGTAGTTATATTATAATAAGATTAAAACCTATTTTCCTGATATATTCTGCTATATTACAGATATTATTTTTAAATTTGTTTACATTGTAAACAGTATTAATTAGTGATGTTACATATAAAAAACAAAAATCCTATCATAGAACTTATTTAAAATTTAGTAAAAATGAGCGAGTTTAAAAGATTTAAATAACTTGACTTTTAAAACTTACTATTGTAATATTTTAAATACTACAATAGTAAGTTTTAGGTGTGTATTCAGATATAATTTTACTGATTGAAAGGAGAGAATAATGTTACTGATAGTTATAATAGTGGTTTTTATAATATTAGAGGAGGATTATAGATATACATATTAGGAAGTAGTAAGGTATGAAAAGAAAAACAAGTTTTATTTTAATAATTATTCTATTAGTCATTGTGCTTATAGCAAAATATCTAATGGGAAGTAATCAAAATAATAAAGAACAAAATATTAAGAGTAACAATACAAATTTTAAATCAAATGAATTGGAGGCTAAAGATAGTACACAGGAGAAAAAAGATAAAGTTAATGTAGTTGATTATAGTGATTGTTTTAAAGATATTAGTGGAGGAGCTATTTTTTACAGTAGTAAAAATAAAGAATATAACATATACAATAAAGAATTAATTGAAACAAGGGCTTCACCTTGTTCTACTTTCAAAATAATTTCAACATTAATTGGTCTAGAAAAGGGAATAGTAAACTCAAAAGAATCAGTTATGGGGTATAATGGCACAATTTATGAGATTGAAGATTGGAATAGAAATCTTAATCTAGAAGAAGCATTTAAAGCATCTTGTGTTTGGTATCATAGAAAACTGATGAATCAAGTTGATGCTAAATTTGTTCAAAACACACTAGATAATCTAAAATATGGAAATTGTGACATTAGTGAGTGGGAAGGAAATTCAAAAAATGGAAGTAAAGATTTAAATGGGTTCTGGTTAGAATCTTCATTAAAAATATCTCCTAAAGAGCAAACACAAGTATTAGCTAAAATTTTTGAGGGTGATACAAGCTTTAAAAAAGAGAATATTAATCTCTTGAAGGACATTATGAAAATAGATATAAATGATAAGAAAATGAATGTATATGGTAAAACTGGAACAGGATTTGATGAAAAGAAGCAATGTGTTGATGCATGGTTTGTTGGTATGGTAGAAAATGAAGATGATACATATTACTTTGCTATTAAATCAGATGATTCTAATAAAGAAATTGGAGGACCAAAAGTAAAAGAGATTGCAATTGATATAATTAAGAAATATTATAGTGCTATATAATAGACATAACTTTATACTAAAATATAGGTAAATTTAAGGAACTATGCAATGAATTGATAAATATATTGCATAGTTTTTATTTTATTTATATTATCTTAAGTAGATGTAAAAAGATATGAACAAAATTTAATAAAAAATAATCTTATATTGGTTAAAAATTATAAGGTGTTTATGTAAAGTATCATATTTAATTGAAAAGAGTATTTTAAAAGAGTGTCAACATTTAGTTTGGTGTGTCACTATAATGTCATTTTGGATTGCTAAACTTTAACTATAAAGGAGATGATTGTATATGGAAATACTAAAATGTGAAAATTTAACAAAGACATATGGCTCAAATCAAACCATGGTGACAGCTCTTAATAATTTGAATTTATCAGTTCAAAAAGGTGATTTTGTATCTATAGTAGGAGCCTCTGGTTCTGGAAAATCTACATTACTTCATATGCTTGGAGGAGTAGATAGACCTACATCTGGAAAAATTTATATTGAAGATACTGAAATAGCAAGCTTAAAAGAGGAAGCATTGGCAATTTTTCGACGTAGAAAAGTAGGGCTTATATATCAATTTTATAATCTTATACCTACTCTTGATGTTAGAAAAAATATATTATTACCAATGTTACTTGATAAAAGGAAAGTGGATGAAGATAGGTTTTCTGAAATTGTATCTACACTTGGATTAACTGATAGGCTTAAACATCTTCCAGGTCAACTTTCAGGTGGACAACAGCAAAGAGTAGCTATAGCTAGAAGTTTAATATATAGACCAGCTATTTTATTAGCAGATGAACCAACAGGTAATCTTGATAGAAAAAATTCTGAAGAAATTGTAGATTTACTAAACTTATCAAATAAACGATTTAATCAAACAATACTTCTTATTACTCATGATGAAAAAATAGCATTAGAAGCAAATCGTATTATAACTATGGAAGATGGTATGATAGTTTCTGAAAAGGTGGTGAAGAAATGAATATTCTTCAAGAATACACCTTAGATTTTGTACGTCGTAATAAGCGCAGTAGTATGGCTATAATGTTAGCTATATTACTTACTACAACTATGATGTCTTCTTTGTGTGGACTATTATATACAATGTGGAGTGATTTTATAAGGCTTTCAATTGAGAAAGAAGGTAATTGGCATGGAGAGTTATTTGATGAAACTCATGGAAGTGACTTATCATTAATTGAAAATTTCTCTTCAGTTGATGATGTGATGATTAAAGGACAGTGGTATGTAGGTAAAATTGACGATGATAAAAGGGATTACATAATTTATAGAAATGCTACCTCAGAATATTGGAATTCTATGCCAGAGAAAGACACTATACTAGAGGGTCATCGACCAAATAATGCTAATGAAATTGCACTATCAAAACAATATTTTGAGAGTAATCCAAATGTAAAAATTGGTGATAAGATTACTATACCAATAGGAGATAGGGTTTTAAATGGAAATCTTCTTGAACCCGTAGCTCCAAAATCTAAAGGTGAAAGTTTTAAGAAGATTTCAGAGACTACGTTGACAATAGTAGGGAAAATAGATGTTACTACTTCATCAGTTGTACCTGCATATACAGCTCTTGGTTATCTTGATAGAGCAAGTATAAAGCCTAGTGATAATATTACTGTATATTTACGATTTAAAAATATTAGAGATACATATAAAGAGCTTCCAAAGCTTGCTAAATCATTAGGATGGAAAATGAATGAATATGGAAAATACAATCTTAAGTATAATAGTAATTATCTTTTAAAAATGTTAGTTTTTTCTCCAGAGCAGAAAGCATCTATGAACAGTATAGAAAAATTTTCAACACCTATTATGTATCTAACAATAGCAATCTTTACAGTAGCCGTATTTGTACTGGTGATTTATAATGCTTTTGCACTATCAGCAAATGCTAGACTTACTCAATTGGGTATACTAGCTAGTATTGGAGCATCACCAAAGCAGATTAAAAAGTCTGTGGTTTTTGAAGGGTTTTTATTGACAATTATTCCTTTGCCTATAGGCTTATTTTTAGGATGGGCATTGTGTAAGGGTCTTGTAAGTTATATTAATTCAGTCGATACTGTTAATAATAATCAACAGGTAATCTTTACTTATGGTGTTATTGCTTTCTTGCCAGCTGTTTTACTTACAATAATAACAGTATGGATTTCTGCACTTATCCCAGCACGTAAAGTATCAAAAATATCACCTATAGAAGCAATTAGACAAGGTGATAGTATTAAAATCAAAAAGTCACATAAATATTCACTAACAAACTTATTTGGTATAGAAGGAGAGCTTGCAGTAAATGCGCTTCGTTCCCGTAAAAAATCTTATCGTACCGCAACAATATCTTTAACACTTTCTTTTTTATTGTTGACGAGCTTTCTAAATATAATTGCATGTCAAAGAGGTGCAGAGCGTGTTTATGGTAGTGATATTTATGCTAATCAAAGGGATATATCATTGCATCTGGAAAATAGTGAACCTGCAGAAAAACAGTTTTTAGAACAATTAAACAGTACACAAGGTGTAGAGAGTTCATTATATTATCTAAAAATGTCTGCAATCACTTGGTTAACTGAAAAAGACGCTTCAAAAGAGCTTGCAAAGAGTGGAGGATTTAAAAAGATAGTCTCAGCTAAAAAATATGCTCCTATAGAACGTGATGGTAAGTTTCGTATTACTTCAACTATGATTGGACTTGATGATGAGAGTTTTGCAAAATATTGTAAACAACTTTCTATAGACCCAAAACCATATTATGATACAAAAAATCCGATTTCGATTGTATATAATCGTGAGGAAGATGTTGAGCGTAGTACACGTAGGGATAAAGTATATATAGATTATTTAAATCTTTCTGTAGGAGATAACATTACATTAAATGAAAAGGTATATGATGAAGATGAGGGAAATTATACTTTTAATATGAAAGTAGGAACTATTACAGATACACTTCCACAAATAGCAGAAAATCTTGGTAGATACACCTTAATTCAAATAGTACCAATGTCTATAGTACAGGATGTGTCCAAAAACTATCATGAAAACCGTAGATTAAAATCAAATAGAATAACAGGGTTATTTAAAATAGATAATCATGATAATATTTCTAAAGTAAGAAAAGAGTTTGAATCTATTTGCAATAAATATTATGGGTCAGGTGATTATAGTATTAATGATGTTGTAGAAAATGAAGAATTAAGTGAGAGTGGACAAATAACTATGAATTTGATAGTAGGATTTATTACAGCATTATTAGCTGCAATTGGTTTATCAAATGTATGGGCGACTGTTTCAGGGAATCTTAGAAGTAGACGACAAGAATTTGCTATGTTACGTTCTGCAGGATTGTCTCCAAAGGGTATGAAAAAGATGCTTATCCTAGAAGGATTATTTTTTGGTCTTACACCATTATTACTCAGTATTCCTGTGCAAATAGCTATACTGTATGCTTTCATCCATATAAATGAAATAAGTTTTATGGAGTACTTATTATTTGCACCAATATCCATAGTGACGAGCTTTACCATATTGATACTTATTGTAGTAATAGCGTCGTATACTATGGGATGTAAACAATTAAAGAGTGAAAACATAGTAGAATCTATAAAAAATGAGACAATATAAACAAGATTTATTGAATATTTTTTAAAAGCAACTTTAAAGAATATTGTGTGTAAGTGATAGATAATGTGTAAATGATAGATAAATAGGATATAATGTAACTGGATTATAGGTGTTCTCCTATAATCCAGTCTTTTATGTATAAAACTTAATTATGAATCGTGCACCACCATGATGACAATTTTCTGCATGTATAGTACCATTTTGACCTTCTATAATAGACTTTGATAGAGCAAGACCTATACCAATGCTGTCTTTACTAGCATTTTTACCACGATAAAATCGATTAAAAATATATGGTAGGTCTTCTTGAGCAAAACCTTTCCCATTATCCTCTATAATAATTTCAATGTATAGAGGGTTTTTACTATAATAAGCAACAATCTGTCCACCATCTTCTACATGTTCACTACAGTTTTTAAGAATATTTAAAAGAGCTTCCAAAGTCCAGTTAATATCAATCTCAAATTCTACGAACGAAGAGTCTTTAATAATAAATGTCTGATTTTTTTCTTTTAAAATTCCTTCTATAGGTTCAACAGCATTAGTAAGAAGAGAATGGACATCTATAAGTTTATTTTCAAATATTAAAGTACTTGCATCTAATTTTGACAAAGTAAGTAAAGATGACACCAATCTTTCTAATCTTAATATTTGGTTTGTAAGTCTATTAAGGTAATCTATTTCTTCATCTGGACAACTTTCTGCAAGTAATTGTGCCATAAGCGACATAGAAGTAATTGGAGTTTTAAGTTGATGTGCAATATCTGCAAGATTATCTGAAAGAGTTTGTCTTTCTTTTAAAGCAAATTCTTTTGAGCAACGAAGTTCTCCCACAGTTTTATATATCTCGTCTTCAAGATGTGAAAACTCATCTTCACATCGTAAAAGTATGGATTCTTTCCCTAAATTGACTTCTTCCAAATAGTGAGTAAGAGTATTGATTCTAATCATATTATGTCTTTTTTTTCTATACTGAATTATGAACACAACTATAGCCATTGTTGACACTATAACAAAGGATACTATAATGAAATAAAAAAAGTTTTTATACCAAAATGTATTTTTAGTATAACCATGTTTTAATAAAATCTCATTTCCTACATTAAAGTCATGAGAACTTGAATTTTTTAGTGATTCTAAAATATGTTCTGTAGATTTAGGGTTAAGTTGATATGATGTACCAATGGTTTTAGATATCATATTATATTCTTCAGAAGAAGTTATAGTTGTTAGAATTATACTTAACAAAATAGTGATAGCTAAGCAGAATACTATAAAAACAACAGTATTATTGATATTTCTTGGAGTTTTCACTAGCTGTCCTCCATTCTATATCCTATACCTCTCAAGGTTTTTATGCAGGATGGATTTTTTAGTTTTTCTCTAAGTCGCTTTATTGTAACAGTAAGAGTATTATCATTTACAAAGTTGCCATCTATATCCCAGAGCATTTCTAATAGTTTTGCACGAGTAAGTGCTTTATTTTTATTTTCCATTAAGCTTAGGAGTAGTTTGTATTCTCCTGCTGTCAAAGGGATTTCAATATTATCCAAATATACTTTAACTTCATCTTTATTCAATTTTATATTTTCACATGTAAGAGTGCTAGTAGTGTTAGAATGAGTACGCCTAAGTACAGCATTAATTCTAGATTGAAGTACTGAAAGCAAGAATGGCTTAACCACATAGTCGTCTGCGCCCATATCCAGACCTTGTACAATATCTTTTTCATCATCATGCACTGTCAAAAATATCACTGGAGTATCTCTTATATTTTTAACATATTTACAAAATTCATATCCAATCCCATCAGGTAAATTTAAATCAAGTAGAATTAAATCGATATCTTTGTCAAATTTTTTCTTAGCTTCAGTAATTGTACTATAACAACAAACTACATGTTTTTTCTTTTCTAGGGAAGTTTTTATTCCAAATGCAATTGTATCATCATCTTCTAAAAGAAGTATTTTTGCCATTTATTTTCAGTCCTTTCATTTAAAAAAATTTATAGTGTAAAATAAAATCCCTGTCAAAAACTTATAAATTAAAACTACGCTTTAAGTGAATCTATTAAAAGACCAAGTGTGGTTTCAATAAATTTTTTCTCTTCTATATTAAAATTGTTGATATACGATTTTCCTGTTATAGATAATAAATTAAAAAATCCTGTAAGTGTAAATATTGATGAATACATAAGAGTAGGTATCTCAATATCTGACCTAATACTTCCATCAACTTTTCCCATTTCAAATAGTTCTTGTATTTCTTCAAACATAAACTTATTGAAAGAAAAAAACTTTTCTTTAAAAGGTATCTCTAAGTCTGAATTTTTAGATTGTAAAAGTCCAATCATTCCCATTAAAGCTAGTAAAGAAGGCTCCTTACAATAAAATTTATGAAATGCAGAATATGAAAATTTTAATTTTTCAAATCCAGTTTTACCTTTTGAACTTTCTATTTTAACACTATCCCAAAGTCTTTTATACCCTCTTAGTACAACAGCAAAAAATAAATCTTCTTTGCATGAAAAATACTTATATATAGTACGTTTTGTATATTCTACTTCTTTTGCTAGTTCATTCATAGAAGTGTTATCAAATCCATTAAGACAAAATAATTTTTCTGCTTTAACAATAATTTCATTTTCTCTTTGGATTTTTTCTTTATCTCTTCTTGATAATTCCGACATATAAAATACTCCTTTCTACTGATTATATTGATAAGAATATATACTGATGGTATACTTGTATAACGATAGTATACTTTTTAAAAATAAAGTTAATGTAAAGCACTATAATTTATTATAACTTTACTAATTAATTATATAGGTAAAATATAAAATAAGGGGGATTTATTTATGAAAATAAAAGAAAATGTATTGTTGTTAGATAGTACTCGTGGTGCAAATTGTTTTATTGTGTTTGATGAAGAGATTACATTGATAGATACAGGACTTCCTTTTATGGGGAATAGTATAATTAAAGAATTAAAAACACTTGGGATTCAACTAACTGATATTAAGCATATTTTACTGACTCATCATGATGTTGACCATATATCTAATATTAAGTTATTGAAAGAACATACAGGAGCAAAAGTGTGGGCTCATATGGAAGATATACCTTTTATTATAGGGAAGAAGGATAGACCTGGATTTAAAAAATTTATTGGAAAGACAATTTCAAAAAGAATTATTAAAGATGTAGAGCCTTATGGAAATAATATGCAAGTCGGGAATATAAAAATTATTCATACTCCTGGACATACACCAGGACATGTATGTATGCTTTTTGAAGATGTATTGTTTGCAGGAGATTTAGTTAAGAATAAGAAAGGAAATATAATCCCATATCCTAATCTGTGGAACTGGGATTCTGAAAAAATGATGAAATCTGTAAGTGAGATAGAAAATTTAAAATACAATTGGATATGTATGTCTCATGGGATTCCTTGTGCTAAACAATAAAAATAGTAAGTCATGATATATTTATTTAAATAACAACTATTGACTATATACAACGTTGGTGATAATATAATATCCAAGATAGAGTATAAGGTGGTGAATTTTTCTGATACGTACTTTAATTTTATATTATTTAAATATTAAGCCAACACATGGATATGAGATTCAAAAATTTTTACAGGTTTCTGGTGCAGATAGATGGACAAAAATACAATCAGGTTCGATTTACTATGCATTGACAAAGCTAGAAAAAGATGGGGCAGTCAGAGTTTTGAGAGAAGAAAAAACTGGTGCTAGAATTCGTAAGATTTATGAGATTACACAAAGTGGTAAAGTGGAGTTAAAAGAAGAGCTACAAAAAGAATTACAGATGCCTATAGTTCCAGTAGGTTCAAATAAATTCCTATTGTATAATATTTTAGATGTATTACCAAGAGATACTATACAAATCAATCTTGAAAAGCATATAAAGCATCTGATAGAGCAGAAAAAGTATTGGGAAAACTGGAAAGAAATTAAAAATATTGATAAAAAAAGTCTTCCAACAGAAAGAATTGCCTTTGATATGACAATAGATAATTTGAATTATCAAATACTATGGCATGAGGAAATACTCAATAATATTGATAAGTACATATCTGTTGGTTATGAAACACAGAACGTAATTAAATCTATAGATTTTTCAAATATAGAAGACGATTTTTTATTTGAAAATGAGGCAACAAGTGAACTATTAGAGGTTCAAAAACTTAGAGATGAAATAATTAATAATCCAGACAAAGCTATCGAGAATATAGATAAAATAATACTAAAATTACAAAATAAAAAATAAGTTTATTTATAATAGCACGAGTCAAAGACTCGTGTTTTAAAAAAATAATATATACAACATTGGATATATAATATTGGTTAAAATATTAGGAGGTTTTATAAATGGAAAATGTACTATTAGAGATTGAAAAGTTATCTAAAAGATATAACAATAAGGAAGTTGTATCAGGAGAGAGTTTTAAAATACTAGAAGGAGATATTTTAGGTTTTATTGGACCAAATGGAGCAGGAAAAAGCACATCTATTAATATGTTTACTACAATTGTATCTCCAGATAGTGGAGATATATATTATAGGGGTAAAAGTATCAGAACTCAGCAAAATATCTTTAAAAGTGCTCTTGGTGTTGTACCACAAGAGCTGGCAATATATGAAGACCTAAGTGCATATGATAATGTTAAATTCTTTTGTTCATTGTATGGTTTTAGAGGAAATGAACTTAAATCTCGAACTAAAGAGGCTTTGGAGTTTGTTGAACTTTGGGGTAGACATAAAGAACTACCATCAAAATTTTCTGGAGGAATGAAACGTAGGTTAAATATAGCTTGTGCAATCGCACATAGCCCTAAAATTCTCATTATGGATGAGCCAACAGTTGGAATTGACCCTCAATCGAGAAATAAGATTATGGAAGCAATTAAAACGATTAATAAGAATGGTACAACAGTTATTTATACTAGTCACTATATGGAGGAAATAGAAGCTTTATGTAATAGGATTGTTTTAATTGATAAAGGAGTAATTTTAGAAGATTTAGATAAGAACTTATATAAAGATAAGTATTTAAAACTTGGTTGCAAGACACTGGAGGATATTTTTTTATATCTTACAGGTACAAATTTGAGAGATTTGGAGGAATAATATATGAGATATTTTTTGCCATTGTTTAGATTAGGAATCAAGCGAAGAAGTAAAGATTTTTTTATTTTATTTTATAATATTGTTTTTCCATTAATAATCATAATGTTATTAGGATATTTAACATCAAAGTCTTATGGAACAGAATTTACATCATATAACTATTATACTATTGTCACAATACCATTTTGTGTTCTTATGGGAATCATTAGTGTTTCATATGCTGCACAAGATGAGAAAATTTCTAATACATCCTATCGTTATATGATCTCTCCGATTTCCATAAAAGAGTTAGTACTTTCAAAACTTTTCTCTTGCACAATTATACTTTCACTGTGTAATTTAATAACTTTAGTTATAATAAAAGGCGTTTTTCAGATAAGTTTTGGTGGAAATTTTTTAGCTATTATTTTTCTTTTAGTGTGTGAGTCAACTGTAGTATCAACTATAGGTTTGTTTTTAGGTCTTGCATGCAAAAACTTAGATATACTACGTAATATCATTAATATACCAATAGTGATTTTTGGTTTCTTAGGAGGCGTATTTTTTCCAGTTAGTTCATTAAATCCAGTTGTTTCATTAGCAATTAATATATCACCATTAACTTGGGTCAATAGGAGTATAGTTACTTGTATTTATGATGATAGCTTACAACCCCTTTTTAATATATCATCTATATTTGTAATGATAAGTATTTTAATGACAGTACTTACAGTCAAATTATTTAAAAGGGAGGCATTTATATAGTGAACTTAATAGGTATTTTTAATAATAATTTTAAAAGAAATATAAATAAAAAATCGGGTTTTTTAGTTATACTCTTATTTCCAATAATTATAGTAATACTTGGAGTACTAGCAAATTACATAAGTAAACCATCTTTTAATATTGGTATTTTGAGTGAGTATAAAAATGAACAAGTTTTAAATAAATCTGAAAAGAAGATTTATACAGATATGGTTAAGGCATTAAAAAGCACTCAAGGAATTGATGTTGAAATTGCAGACTTTAAAACAGTCAAAACTGATATTATAACTGGAAAATATTCTGCTGTTATATATTTCAATAAGGGTAATTTCAAACTGTATTCGATAAAAGATAAAAATACAAATAATATATTAGAGTATTTAATAGAATCATATAAAGAAGATTCAACACCTATAAATATAAATAAACTACAAGAAAACACCTTAGGCGTTTTGCAAAGAATAATTGCTTTTATTGTATTATTTTTAATGATAACCTCTACTGTTACAGCATCAATGATTATTAAAGATAAAAATTCAGGTACATTTACAAGAATATTATATTCACCACAAAATATAAGAGGATATGTGTTAGGGAATATACTATATAACTTTGCAATCACATATTTTCAATATTTAGTTTCAATAACTATCATTAAATTGCTTAATATTGATATTAGTATCAGTTATATAAATTTACTTTTAATGGGTGTATGGATATCGGCTTTGGCAACTTCTTTTGGAACATTTGTATCTTCATTGTTTAATAAGGAGATGTATGCAAATTTATTTGCTACTGGTATATCTCTTATACTATCACTTATTGGTGGTTCATTTATTCCAATTGATAAAATGCCTGCTATGTTGCAAAATATGAGTATCATAAGTCCAATACGATGGTTTATAAGTATTTCGACTTACATGGAAGATGGTAAAGGATGGTTTTCTAATATGAACTATATTTATATTTTAACATCAATAATAGTAGTTTTAGTTTTGTTAACTGTGGGATGTACTAAGAGAGTAAAGTATTTAAATAAAATTGAGAACTAAATAAAATTGAAGAAAAAATAAATAATTATAATTAAAATAAGTAAAAATATGAGTATAAGTAAACAATCACATTATCTTATTCATGTAATGTGATTGTTTATTTTAGATTATAAATATTATAATATATGTCTATAATACAGATTATTTTTTAGAATAACCATGTATCAGTATTAAAGCACATTTTTTGTATATCATCAATAAAACAACTTACATGGTATCCATCAGTAGCTGCATGATGTACTGTTATAGAAAGAGGGAGAAGTATTTTTTCATCTTTTTGATAATATTTGCCTGATTCAATTGTAGGGAAAAAATAATTTTCAAGACCATGATTATGTACAGTAAAGCTTTTAAAACTAATCCATGGAAGACATGAAACAGTATAGCAATTTTTTGGAGGATTAGGTTTTGCTAAAAAACCATAATTTTTTCCATATTGTTCAATATCATTTAAATAACTTTTATAGAATATTGAAAAATCTTTATTGTATTCTGTCCATATTGATGAAAAAGTTTTATTATCATCATGAAAAATTGCATAAAATGGAGTTAAAGTGTCCCAATATCCAAGTTCATTTTCATCATATGCAATCTTTAGTTCTTTATATCGATTTAAACAAGTTGTTACTATATATAGATATGCTGGATAAAATTTGATATTTCTCTTTTTCGTTTCATCAAGTAAACGAGTAATATCTATTTCTATAGTTAAATCAAATCCTACATTTGTCATCTTTGAAAAATAATAAAAATGTGTATATCGTTCCCAGTTTTGTAAGTCAATTTTATGGAATTGTTGTTTATTCATATAAAATCACCATATCCTTTATAAGATTTATTTGCTTATCAATATCGTCATCTGTAAGTACTAAAACAGGTGCTGATGTCTTCATACTATCAAACAAGAACATTATGTGTGTTGCAAGTGTCATAGAATTACATTTTTTAAATTCACCTTTAGATTGCCCATAATCAATTAACTTCGAAAGCATTGTAATGGCTGAATTATATCTTTTGTTCATATAATCACGCTGGTCTTTTTCTACAAAAGCAAATTCATGGATTGCAAAATCTAATCCAGAGTATTCACTTTGTATTTCTGACTTTTGTTGATTAAGAAAATACTCTAACATCTGCCTAGCTGATATATCTTCCTTGATACTTTCATCTAATAAATTTTTAGCATTATCTTTATGAGAATTTAACATATCAATAAAAATTTCTTTTGTTGAATTAAAATGTCTGTATAGACCACCACGACTTAAATTACATGCCTCACAAACATCTTTCATAGTTACATTACTGTAGCCTTTTTCAGAAAATAACTTTATTGAAGTATCAATAATAAATTGTTTAGTTTGCATTCCTTTTGTTGCCATATATTTTCCTCCTTTGCGACATGCATGTCGTTTTTAATTATAAGACATTTGTGTCGCTTTGTCAATTTAAATTTATATAGTATAAAACAGCCAGCAAATAAAATGGTTAGTAAATAAAATAACTCTAATTTATTTTTAAATTAAGATGAAAGTTTATTAAAATAGTAATAATAATATTGACTTTTAAAACTTACGTATGTAATATATAAATTACTATCAATTATGTTATTTTAATATATATTTTTTTTATTAGGATATTTAAAAACAATAAAATAATAAAAAATAGATAGTTGATGTATTTATGGGAGTATTTTCATTTTAAAGCTTACATATGTAATATATTGAAGAATAAGGGGGTTTGTATGAAAAAAAAGATAAAAACAAAAAAATTATTAATCTTTGGTGCTTTAATCTGTTTAGTTGTAGTTATTATTGGTATTACAACTAAATTTGCATTGAATGGATTTAATAAAATCAAACCAGATGAACTATTAAAACAGTATATGTCTTTCGCAAATGAAAGACAATATGAAAAAATGTACAATCTATTAGACGAAAAAAGTAAACTAGAAAACAAAAAAGAAGATTTTATCTCTAGAAATAAAAAAATATACGGAGGAATTAGTGCACATAATATAAGTATTGATATTAAGGATATTAAAAAAGATGAAAAGGAAGGTACAAAAATAAATTATGATTCTAAAATAGACACTTTAGCAGGAAAAATCTCATTTTCAAATGAAGTATTATTGACTAAAGACAAACAAAAAAACTATAAAATAAGATGGCAGTCAAACGTTATATTTCCAGAACTTGAAAATGATAATAAGGTTCTAGTATCAACACTTAAAGCTAAAAGAGGAAATATTTTAGATAGAAATGGTGAAGTACTTGCTGGGAAAGGTCTTGCATCTGTTATAGGATTAGTGCCTGGAAAGATGAGTAATAATGTAGAAGACCTAAAAAAACTATCTGATTTACTAGATATACCAGTTGAGCAAATCCAAAAAAAATTAGATGCATCTTGGGTAAAAGAAAACTCAATGGTCCCTATAAAAACTATTGAAAAAATAGAAGAAAATCCAGATGGCTCTGTAAAAGGAAAAGATAAATTATTACAAGAATCACTACTTAGCATTTCAGGAGTTAAAATATCTAATACAGAGGTAAGAGCATATCCACTAGGTGAAAAAGCTAGCCATTTAACTGGGTATGTTCAAAATGTGAATGCAGAAATATTAAAAGAAAAAAAGGGAAAGAACTACAATGCTAATAGCATAATCGGTAAAATTGGTTTAGAAAGTCTATTAGAAGACAGAATACGTGGTATTGATGGGTGTGAGATTATTATAGCTGATAGATATGGAGATAAAAAAGAAACTTTAGCAATTGTTCCAAAGCAAGATGGGGAAGATGTCAAACTGACTATTGATTCAAAGCTACAGAGTAAATTATATGACCAGTTGAAAAATGATAAGGGTTGTGCAGTGGTTATGAATCCTAAAACAGGAGAGATTTTATCTCTTATAAGTAGTCCATCATACAATCCAAATGAATTTATACTAGGTATGTCAGAGGATAGATGGAAAGAACTCAATGAAAATGAAAATAAACCAATGTATAATAGATTTAAAGCCAGACTATGTCCAGGGTCTTCTTTTAAACCAGTTACTGCTGGTATTGGAATAACAACAGGAAAGATTAATCCTAATGAAAATTTTGGTCATAGTGGTCTTAGTTGGCAAAAAGATTCTAGTTGGGGAAGTTATAAGGTAACTACATTAAAGGATTATGGAAATACTGTAAATATGAAAAATGCATTGATTTATTCTGATAATATTTATTTTGCCAAAGCAGCATTAAAAATAGGTGAAAATGTATTATCAAAAGAACTGTTAAAACTAGGATTTGAAGAAAGTATACCATTTGAATTTGGATTAGCTTCTTCAAAATTTGGTACTGACAATAAATTTGATACAGAAATACAATTAGCAGATAGTGGGTATGGTCAAGGTAAAGTACTTGTAAATCCAGTACATATGGCATCAATATATTCAACTTTTGTCAATGATGGAAGTATGATAAAGCCTTATCTTGAATTTAAAGAAAATCCACAGGCTGAATTCTGGAAAAAAGATGTGTTTTCTAAAGAGTCTGTGAAAATTATATGTGATGACTTAATTCAAGTTATTGAAAATCCTAATGGAACAGGTCATGGTGCTAAAACTGAAGGAATTACTATTGCTGGAAAAACTGGTACAGCAGAAATTAAAGCATCAAAAGATGATACTACTGGAACAGAGCTTGGATGGTTTAATGCGTTTACAGTTGATGAAGATAGTGACAAACAGTATCTAGCATTAGCTATGGTTGAAGATGTGAAGCATCGTGGAGGAAGCCATTATGTTATACCTATTATAAAATCAGTATTTGAAGATTAATATGATGTATTTGGGATTTATATTTTTGACATCTTATTTTTAGATAAAAGTCAAATTAATAAAAGACTTCACTATATGATGAAGTCTTTTATTAGTTCAAAAAATAAAATAGTGGCAACAATTGAGGATGTGAGGGAGAGTTGCCACTATTTATATAGGGTATTATATTATGTTTTTAAGCTAGTTTTACTATCTTCTATGTTTATATAATAACCCTTGTATATGAATTTTATAGAGAGTTAATTTGAATATTATGTGAAGTTTTTAAATCTTAAAGAAAATGTATTAAAAAGTATATTTGCATTAATTTGTCTTATATATTTTTT
The DNA here is from genome assembly GCF_020657875.1 of Clostridioides sp. ZZV14-6150. Taxonomy (NCBI): domain Bacteria; kingdom Bacillati; phylum Bacillota; class Clostridia; order Peptostreptococcales; family Peptostreptococcaceae; genus Clostridioides; species Clostridioides sp. ZZV14-6150. The sequence continues at coordinate 120,114 of NZ_JAGWDA010000014.1, forward strand.
TATCATTTAAAATAGATAATGTTATTTTGGCTGCTGTGCTACCATTAGAATAATCTTTACTTTGAATGTTTGTTGCAAATAAATAAGCATTTCCATCTTTTTCTACATAACCTATAAACCAACCATTTACATCTTTTCCATTTATATTAGCAGTACCAGTTTTCCCATAAAGTGATACTCCAGCTTCTTTAGATATCAATAATGAATCTTTTACAGTTTTTATATTATCATCTCTAAATTCAAATTTATTTGTATAAAAATCTTTAAGTAAATTTACCTGTTCAATAGGTGAGATTTTCAAAGAAGATTCTAGCCAATAGTTTGATATCCCAGATGAAATATCACGATTTCCATAGTTAATTTTTTCTAGATAAGTTTGTATGTCTTTTATACCATTTTTTTTGTCTAAATCTTGAAAATACCAGTTAACAGAGTTTTCCATAGCAGAAAATAAGTCATGGTCTTTATTCCAAGAATCATTAGCGTGATACTTCCCATTCCAATGAATGTATGAATTATCTCTTGTTATTACACCATTTTCTAATCCCAACAAAGCACTATAAATTTTATAAGTAGAGTCTGGTGAAATTCTCATTTTACTTTTTTCTTCATTGTAAATATGATACTGATTAGACTTTAAATCATACATTACAAAACTTCCATCAAAACCCTTAAAATACTGACTTAAATCTTCATATAAAGTTTGATTACTTATAAGATTATATTTTTCATTGACATCTGCCATAATGGATAGTGTAGAGCTATTTCCAAATACAATTAAAGCTACTATTGTAAAAATTAAAATGCTTTTAAGTTTTAAAGTTTTTGACTCAATTTGGAAATCTCTTATCTTTAATATACGTCTTTTTATTTGATTTTTTGAACCACCAATATCTGAAGTAAGTGTGAGATTAGATGGTTTTGAGAGATTATCTATAAAATTTATTATGGTATGTCCATACTCTATGTAGCTATTTTCATCAAGTCTCTTTAAAACTGAAATATCACATGCAATCTCACGGTCTAATCTCATTTCTTTAAGTGCATACCAGACAAGAGGATTAAACCAATATAATATTTGGAAAAAACATATTATATAGTTTACTAAAATATCTTTGTTTTTAGAGTGTTGTAATTCATGAAGTAAAATATATCGTATGTCTTTTAAAGATAATTTAGATATAGATTCACTTGGTAATATAATATGTGGTCTAAAGTATCCAAATGTAATAGGCGTATTTATAATAGACGATTTACATAATATAAAATCCTTATCTAAACCTATAATTTTTTTACAGTGCTTAAAAAGTGAAAGAATCTCTTCATCTTCTAAAATCTGTACTGATTTTTTTATATTTCTTATTTTAAAATTACAATGAACTGTAATAATTATCATGATTGTAATTCCAATTATCCATAATGTTAGCAATAAAATATTTAAATTATCAAAATTAAATTGATTCAAAGATACTGAAAAATCTTTTAATGCATTTGAATTATTAATTATATTGTCTGAAGAATTTTTTACAATAGAAGTATTTGCTGTACTATTTTCAATATGAGTAAAACTAGATATATAGCTAAATATATTTAAATGATTAATGTATTTAAGCGGAATAAATGGGATTATTAACATTATAAGTAATATAAACCCAATATTATATTGATACATTGCAGAAATATGTTTTCTAAATATTTTTTTAGCAAGTAGGATTATAATAATTAAAAAAGATAAGGTTAGTGTGCTAAGTAAAAATCGCATAAAAAATGGAGCGTACATATTTACTTATCCTCCTTAGTTTTCCTTTTATCTAAAATATGTCTTAATTCCTCTATATCATCTTCTGATAATTTATCATTCTCTAAAAAATTTAGTACCATAGAGTTAAGAGTGCCATTATAAAAACGATTTAAAAAAGAACTACTTTCTGTAGCTACATACTCTTCTTCTTTAACAATTGGAGTATAAACAAAAACTCTGCTATTTTTTTCATATGTCAAAGCTCCCTTTTTAACCAAACGCAACAACATTGTCTGAATAGTCTTAGGACTCCATTTACTTGTTTTTACTAGCTTTTCAATCACTTCATTCGTACTAATAGGAGCATATTTCCAGATAATTTTCATTACTTGATATTCTGCTTCTGAAATCTGTGGTAGTTTTTTCATAAGATACCTCCTTATACTTACATTTGTAATACATAAAGTATATTATCATTAGTTTGGTTTGTCAATTTTTTTAAATAGTTCATTTTCAGTCATCTAGAAAGTACATGTATTTAAATATAAATAGCATCAATTAAGCTTTAGAGGCATGAGTGATTAAGCTATATAGGTATGGTAAAAAAATAAAATTAAGGATTATATTGACAGTTAAAAAAACGGTTGATATACTTATTGTTGATATAACAACTAAAATGGAGGTATAAATTATGATAATTACAGTTATAAACGGAAGCCCTAGAAAAAACGGTGCAACATCAAAGGTTTTGAATCATTTATGCAAAGATATAAAAAGAATTAAACCAAATGTCAAAATCAATTTTTTTAATCTAAGTGAAGTCAATCCATCATATTGCATTGGTTGTTTAAATTGTTATAAAATAGGTAAGTGTATTAATCAAAATGATAAAGTAGAGTATATTCATGATATAATTACTAAGAGTGATGGCGTTATATTTGGTAGTCCAACTTATGGAAGTAGTGTAACTGGTCTTTTTAAGGTGTTTACAGATAGAGCTCATATGATGTTAGAGCGACTATTGTATCATAAACCATGTATAGCGGTTACAACATATGAAAATGCTCGTGGTTCAAAAGCTATTTCTTTTATGAAATCAATGGTTTTAGATTCAGGAGGTTATGTTTGTGGTCATTTATCTGTAAAGATTGGATTTAATCAAAATCCTATAGTTGAAAGAGTAGAGTCAAAGATACAAAAAGTATCTAAAAAATTTGTTTATTGTATAGAGGAAAAGAAAAATCCACCTGTGTTTTCTCAAATCTACGACTTTATTGCTATGAATATTATTTTAAAGCCAATGGCATTTAAAAATATTGAGCAATATAAAGGAATAATTGATAGATGGGAGGCGCAAGGTATTATTTAGATGGAGGTAATATGAGAGATTTTGAGAAATTATATGAAGTTACAAGTAAATTAATAAGTACTTCATTGAAAGTAAAAGAAGATTTAAAAAAAATGTTTAAGCAAAATGGATATGACATAACAACTGATCATTATGCTTTATTAAGATTTCTATGGGAACAAGATGGGATTTCTCAAATAGATTTGTGCGAAAAATCATGTAAGGATAAATCTAATACAACAAGAATTTTAGATGTTATGAAAAATAAAGGCTTGATTAAAAAATAGCTACGCACACTCGTGACTTTAGTCATGAGTTAGTAGCTAAAATAGTCAGCATATAGGGAAAC